>JAFUCW010000473.1 GCA_017459485.1 Eggerthellaceae bacterium
ATCCGCGTGCCGAGGGTTCAAGTCCCCCCCTGACCACCATATCTATTACGCCGTTCTGACGAACGGCGTTTTTTCATACGAAACGACCCGACGTTGCGCGCCTTCCCGTTCCGACGTTCTGGCGAACGTCGGAAGCCCGCACCATTCGACCTGACGTTGCGCGCGCATCTGGCGGCACGCTAGTATCCCAGCTCGTTTGCCATGGCCGTTGCGAGAGCGCCGTATTCTTTCGCACAGCGGTACCACAGATAGAGCCACTCGCCTACCGGGTCGCCGCACGAATCCTTGTACAGGGCCCACACGAACCAGTAGAAACTGATCACACACACGTATGCGACGCAATGGAACAAGTCTTCGGGTTCAGGATCTCCACCGAAGTACAGACGCAGGCAACGCAGTGCGTCCTCGTAGGTGTAATGCTCCGAGCAGCAGATAAACACCCCTAGGTCGCTTGCGTAGTCGCTCATGCCGGAGTACTCCCAGTCGATCAGGTCCATGCTCGTGTCCGTGACAAGGAAATTGGGAGAATAGAAGTCGTTGTGGCACAGGCAGATGCGTCCCCCATGCTCCATGGCCTGTTCGTTGAGTCCGTCTGCGGTCGCGAAAAGCTGCTCGAAGTCCTTGAACGCGGTGCGCTCGGCGGCATCGAGCATGCCGATCATGTCCTTGGTCGCCGAATGCATATCGTAGCGAAAGCCCGTGTCCACTCCACAGTCATGCAACGTGCGAACCATCTTCATGGCCGACTCGACCTGGCCCCAATTGCGGTAGTCCAAAATGTCAGCGCCTTCGACGTAACGCGAGATCTTCCAACCCGCGTCGGAGTCCTCGTATATATATGTGGTGTCCAGGCCCAACCTCTTGCCCACTTCCTGGCTTGCCGCCTCGCTGGCTCGATTGATGATGGCGTCCGTGCCCGCTCCTGGATGACGATAAACAAAGCCCTTTCCATCCACGTAGAAACGGAAAGAAAGATTGGTTAACCCCTGCTTGATGGGGGCAATGTCGCGAATTTCGGACCGTGCGCACCCGAGCACCCTGCAGATGTTGTCCATAATCGACGAGTCGACGTTGTCGATAAACTCCGAGTCGAATGCCTGAAGGTCGGAAAGAGAGTCGAACTCCCAGATGACACCTGCGGGATATTCCCGCAACACCATGTGCAGCCGATCCACATGGAACCGATAGACGTCTTCCCAAAGCATGTCGGCGGTCGCAGGCTGGTCGTAGATCTCTTGCAGGATGCGCACAAACTCCTCCGAATAGGAACGGTCCCAGTAGGCATGCCCAAGCATGTACCAGGCGTCGTGCCCACCCACCGTCACGTCTACGATGCTCTTTTCCTTCCCTTTGGTGACCAAGCAGTACTCGTCGGTTTCACCTTCTGCGTACACCCCGGCGTAATAGGATCCAAACACGTAGCGCTCGAAGGGGTTTTCAGTGAAATAGTCGTCCGACGAGCAGATGTAGGTGTTGCCCAGCCGATCGGCGACGCGCATGATGGTCGAGTTGTTATTGCGCACAGCATAGTCCGGATTGACCACGATGGTCACGTCGAATTCGTCCTCCAAGTAGAAGAACTGCTCCTTCATGTAGCCGACCACGACGATCACTTCGTCGATTCCTGCTTCGTGCAGCTGACGAATCTGCCGCTCTATGAGCACCTCGCCTTTCACTTTGAGCACGCCTTTCGGACGCTCGAACGAGATGGGAGCAAACCGCGACGAAAGCCCCGCCGCCATGATTACCGCATTATCCACCTTGTAGGGTTCGAGCGCGCGCTCGCCGGCTGCGCTGAGCGCACCGTTCCCTTCTATCAGCCCCTCCCCTTTGAGCTGGCGCATGGCGGCATTGACGCTCCCCAGCGACATCCCCGTCGATTTCGCCACATCACGCTGGGTGCGATCGGAATGAGTGGCACAGTAATGCAGCACGTCGAATTGCTGTCGCGTGAGCACGGCAAACCTCCTAAGCTGCTTCTTGGGATGAGCCCGCGTCGGCAGCGGCAAGCTCGAGCGTCTTCGCGCGCGCAAGCCAGCGAACGAACACCACAGCAAGAATAGCTGCGACGAACTTCCCTACGAGCAACGGCGCGATCACGTTGGGCTGGTAGCTGGCACAAAACGACAGGTGGTCGCCGATGATGAACGAACCGGCAACGCAGTACGCAAGCACCTTCACTTTGTCGAGCGGCTCCATGTCGCGAATCATGGGGAACAATGCAAGCGCATTGGCGCTCGTGGCAAGAATGCCCGACACGGCCAGGTCCGACAGCCCGAAAAACGCGCCGATCTTGCCGAGCGGTTTGGCCAGATAGGTCTTGATCAGATATACCATGGGGAACGCCCCTGCAAGCATCATACCAATTGAACCAACCACCTCGATCGACTGGGAAAGATGGTCGGCATCGTAGGCCACAAGCGGCTCGAAGCCCCAGCCTCCGAACACCATCGTGAAAAGACCAGTGAAGTACTCGACGATGGAAAGCATGAGCACCGTACGTGCGGCGTAGTCCACGAAGCGTCCGAACACGGTAAAGCCCTTGATCATGCCGTTGGGAATAACCTTAAGGCCCACGGCGATCAGCACGCAGATGAGAGTGATAGGAATCAAGTTGGCGAACAGGGGCCCCGTGGAAATGGCCAGCTGATAGGTGGCTTCCGCATCGCTGGAAATGAAGTCGCGGATCATGGGCTTGCTGAGCATGGTGATGACGCTTGCCACGAGCACGCCGAACGGGATGGACACGAACCCGCACATCATGCCCAACGCAAGGTACTTGTGGTCCTTCTTGTCCACCATGCGCAGCCCGATGGGAAGCGAGTAGACGATGGTCGCGCCGGCCATGAAACCCGTGTACATGGCCATAATCCAGCTTTCGCGCGTAGCGGCAATGGCATCGGCAGCCTGGTAACCGCCCATGTCCGTTGCCACGATGGTTGTGGAGGCAAGAGCCGGGTCCGCTCCCACCAAGCCGAACGCAGGGCCGAACACCACTTCCACAAACCACGAAATGTAGGGAATGGATGCATAGATTCCTGCAACGGAAAGAAAGATGGGGCCGATAGAGTAAATGCCCTCGATGAACTGCTGCCCCAGCTCGCTTTCGGGCCGGACCATGGACGCCACGGCCCCCACGACCATGCAGGCCATCATGAGATAGACCACTATCGTTCCTATAAGCTCCACGAGCGCTCCTCACTCTCCGCCTGGATGTTCAACAAATGGCGATAATATCCTATTTTTGAACATTGAGGAGAAACGAAGCCAAAAGAGCACAGGTGCGGACGCGACGGGGCCAACAAGAGGAGCTAGCGCATCAAGACGGATGAAAGAGGTGGCAGCGAAGGTGGGGGGAGCAGCCGAAAGAGACGAGCAGGAGAAGGTGGGGAAAGACAGGAGAGGTGGTCGGAAGAGGCGTGTGGGAGAGGCGGGCAGAAGAGGCGGGCGTGACGAAAGGCGAAAGAGCTCGCGTCCGCACTTCGGGCGTGCACGAAGAGCGCAGGGCGTTGTGCGCGGTTCGCCTATGCTTTGGGGAACGTGACCGTGAAGACGGTTCCGTCGGATTCGCTGCTCGTCACGGCTATCGTCGCTCCGTGTTCGTCGACGACGCTTTTGGCAATGGCAAGTCCCAGGCCGAAACCGCCAGTCCCATGGGTGCGCGCTTTGTCCGATCGGTAGAAACGGTCGAACACATGCGGCACATCCTCTGCAGGGATGGCTGCTCCGGTGTTGTGCACGCGCAAGACGCAATTGCCCCCTTGCTTAGACAGCGACACGTCGACCTTCCCCCCGTCGTCGGCGTACTTGCACGCGTTGTCGATAAGGGTCCCCACCAGACGCTGAAGGCTTTTCGGTTCGCCGTTGACCATCAGTCCCGCGGCCACATCGGAGTCCATCAACACGCCCCGCTCGAACGCGACGGATTCGAACTGCAGGACGCTCGACTGGACCAGGTCGCTGAAGTCGATCGGCGCACGAACGGAGTCGTTGCGGGCGTTTTCCGTCTGCGCAAGGTAGAGCATGTCGTTGACCAGGTCCTGCATCAACTTGGCTTCGGTTTCGGTGCTCTCTATCCATTGCATCTGGGAGGCGATGGATGCTTCGGGGTTCGCCATGATCAGCGAATCGTTCGCGCGAATGACCGTCAGGGGCGTCTTCAGTTCGTGGCTGGCGTCGGCGACGAACTGGCGTTGCTGGGCCCATGCGCGCTCGACGGGCTCGAGCACCCAGCGAGAAAGCACCACCGCAAGACCCGCGAGCGCAAGAAAGGCGACCAGCTCCGCCAACCCCAAGGACATCATAAGGGAGGCCATCGCGCTGTCGACATAGTTTCCGGACGCGAACGCGACGCTGTAACCGTTGACGTAGTCGCGCAGCTGATAGTACAGGTTAAGCTTGTCGATCTTGCCCGTTTCGGTGTTCTCGCGGTCAAGGATCAGGTGGCTTCGCAGGTCGTCGACGGCTTCTTCCACCGTGGTTTCGTCGAGCGAAAGGGCATTCGACACCGTCATCTGGATGTCGCCGTTTTCGTCGAGCAGGAACGCCGACGTCGCAACGAGCGGGTCGTCGATCGCGTTGCGCGGTTCGTTTGGCTGACGCCCCGGGGTTTTCTCCCCCATCGAGTCGAGCGTCCCGTCGGCGTCGAAACCGTATTCGTGCATGACCTGCATGCTGTCCAGCATGAGCTCTGCGGGCATCAAGTGCATGCGCTCCGTGCGCGCGTCCAGCGCCGCGTCGATGTCAGCCATGCGCTGGGTGTAGGTCATGTAGCATGCAACCGCCAAAACTGCCAGCAGCAACAAGCCCACCATCGACGCGGTGACGGCGATGAACTTGATCTGGAATCTCCGCAGTACCGGGTCTGCGTCTTTCCCAAGAATCACGGACTACTCCCCTTCGTCGAGGCGGTAGCCCACCTTGCGCAGCGTGACGATCCTGACCGTTGACCCCACGAAGTCGAGCTTCTTGCGCAAGAACGAGATGTAGGCCTCCACGTTGTTGTCCTCCACTTCGGAGTCGTAGCCCCACACCTTCTCTATGATGGTCTCCTTCGACACCACGCGTCCGGCATTAGCAATAAGAAGCTTGGTGATAGAGAATTCCTTGAAGCCTAGATGGATGCTCTTCTCGTTGCAGATAAGGTCGCAGCTGTCTAGGTCCAGCTTGATGTCGCCGAACTCTGCGGTCTCGAACACGACCTCTCCTTGGCGCCGCGTAAGGGAACGCAAGCGCGCCATCAGCTCTGCCGGAGCGAAAGGCTTGGTCATGTAGTCGTCGGCGCCACTGTCCAGACCGCCCACCTTGTCGCCAAGAGCATCGCGGGCGGTCAACATGAGAACCGGTGTGGGAACCTTGCGGCGACGCAGCTCGGCCACCACTTCGAAGCCGTTCATCTTGGGAAGCATGACGTCTAGGACGATCACGTCGTAGGATCCGGTTTCGGCATACGACAGGCCGTCGACACCATCATGCACCACGTCGACCCGATAGTTGTTGTTGCACAATATCTGGGAAACGGCATCTGCAAGCCGCACGTCGTCTTCTACGATGAGCACGTACATGGCATCCGCTCCTTTCGGAATGCACCGTATTGTCCTGCATACTATTCTACCAGCGATTCTTAAAGAAGCCTGAATGGCCCTTGGGACGCTAGACGCTGCCCGAAACTGAAACGAATCTTAAAAGACCTGTGACGTTTCAGTCTCTTTTCAGAAACGCTTACTAGGATGAGCCCCGTTGGAAGAAGAAAGGTCGATATCATGCAAACGCTATTGGAACCAACGGAAGTCAGCACCACGACGATGCGGGAACCGGGCCACGTCCAGGAACACCTCCACCACGCTCATGCCAACTTCAAGCGCAAGGAGACCAAATACGTCTTGGAAGAAGGAGACTATCTTGCGCTGATGGCGCTCATCGGCGATGCGCTCGAAGAAGACGAATACGCCTACAGCCACATCGAAAGCCTCTATTACGACACGTCGGATTGGCGCATGATCAATCGCTCAATGGAAAAGCCACTCTATAAAGAGAAGCTGCGCGTGCGCGTCTACGGCCAGCCTGGAGAGCAGAACGTGGCGTTCGTGGAACTCACGAAGAAGTTCAAAGGCGTCGTGTACAAGCGCCGCTTCGCCATGAGCCCGCAAGGAGCGCTCGCGTTCATGGACGGCATGGATTTCGACGAGGCGATGGCCGCCTATCCGCCCAGTTCGGACGAATTGGAGCTGGAGCCCACTTGGCGCGACCGGCAAATCGCCCGCGAGATCCGCGCTTGCATCGACCGCTGGAGTCCGCTTGCCCCTGCCATGTCGATCAGTGTCGACCGCACTAGCCTGCGATCGAAGGACGGGTCTGGAGTACGCATGACCTTCGACTTCGACTCGCGTTGGCGCACCGACCACCTGGGCTTCGGCGAAACGCCGGGCGCCCCGTTGATGGAACCCGGCCAGGTGATCTTGGAGATCAAGGCACAGGGTGCCTACCCGCTGTGGCTTGTCAAAGCACTCGATCAGGCAAAAATTTATCCTGTGTCCAACACGAAATACGGACGCGCGTACCGCGCCGCCTATCCCGTGCGCCCCGCGTTGACCAGCGACGTACAAGGCGCCCTTGCCCAACATAGCGCTGCATAAATCACCTTCCCCCGCCCCGTTCGGCCGACTGTGCCATACGGGCCCAATGAAACAAGGAGACCACCATGCTAGACACCCTCTTTTCATCAATCCTTACAGGAAGCGAGACAAGCGTTTCCATTTCGAGCAGCGCGTTTCTGCTGTGCTCGCTCACGTCGCTTGTGCTTGGCGTTGCCATCGCATTCATCTACATGTTTCGCCAAGAGCACACGAAAAACTTCGTGGTCACGCTTGCCTTGCTGCCGATAATCGTGCAGATGGTAATCGCGCTGGTCAACGGCAACATCGGGGCAGGCGTTGCCGTCATGGGCGTGTTCAACCTGGTGCGCTTCCGCTCCATCCCCGGGTCTGCAAAAGACATCGGCGCGGTGTTCCTTGCCATGGCCGTGGGCCTTGCGACCGGCATGGGGTATCTAGGACTCGCGGTCGTGTTCACGGTTATCGTAGGCATCGCCAATATGGTATTCGTCTTATCGCCCCTGGGCGGCTCTGCACAGGCAACGGCGGACAAGACGCTCAAAGTGACCATCCCGGAAGACCTTGACTACTGCAACACGTTCGACGACCTGTTCGACCGCTACACCACCAAAGCAGAGCTGACCGAGGCGAAGACCACCAACATGGGTGCCCTTTACCAGCTGACCTACGACATCACGCTCAAGGATGTCGCCAAGGAAAAAATGCTGCTCGACGAGATACGCACTCGCAACGGCAACCTGCAAGTAAGCTGCGGCCGCCCCGTCATCAGCAAAGAGCGCCTGTAGCCCCACCCCAGGGCCCGGCCCCGAGCAGTGCGGGCGGAGCAAAGCGCAACGAGACCGAACGCGACCTGGGAGAGGCGGCCAGCAAGCGAAGCGAGCGCATGCCGCCGAACCCGCAAGTTTGCTCCTGCGGATCCGCTTAGAGCAGCGTGAGCGGAGCGAAGCGCGGCGGAACGCCCCGAACCCGTAGGTCCGGCTGCCCCACTCGCAGGTCGCCCATGGTTGGTCGAAAAACGGCGGAGGAGCCCATAATTGCCCCGCTGCGGAACCAAGCGTACAACGCTTACGCACAAGCGTTTCGCATTTAGGAGCACGGATGGGTGCCTCCGCCGTTTGCAGCGTGACTGTCGTTTCCCGCAAGCTAAAAAGAGCTGCGGAGGATGTACTCCTTGTCGGTGTTGAAGACCTCAAGCGCGTCGTCCACGCTGTAGTCGGACAGCGTGATGGCGGAAATCGCCTGAGTCAGGCGAATGGCTTCGTCAAGCGAGCGCATATGGATGTTGCGCCCCGTGGCGTTTCCGCATGCACCGCCAATGTGAATCTGGTCGTGAAGGTTCTGCAGGAACTCGGCAACATCCGCCTTCGAACCGCCTGCGCACACCAAGCCCGTACGACCGGCAGCTTGGCTGGCAATTGCCAGGTTCTCGGCGCTCGTCTTGTCGTCGGTGGCCTTCGGGGGGTTCACCTTCACGAAGTCTGCGCCCAGGCACAAGGCCGCACCGGCTGCACCAGCAATAAGATCGGGTGCTTTCTCGTCGGCGACGGCCTTGCCGCGCGGATAGATCCACAGCACCACGATCAGGCCCTGCGCATGCGCTTCGGCTATGAGCTCGCCCGCCTCGGAGAGCATGGTTGCCTCGTATTCGCTGCCCAAGTAGATGGTGTAGCCAAGGCCGACGATGTTGCAGCCCGCTTCCTTCATGGCCAATACGGCCTCCAGATCGTGCAGCTGCGGGGAATAGGGATCGTCCTGGATTGTCTTGACCAAGTTGGTCTTGGAGTTCATCTTCACCAGGTAGTTAATCTCTGGGTAGTCCGGCGCATACCGTGCGATCAGACCACGCTGTCCAGCCAACACGCCGCACACGCCCTTGGCACCTATCTGGAAAAGGTGCTCGGGGTCGTTGTCGGAAGGATCGATGTCTTCGCCGTAGAAGTCGCCGTTGAGATGCTCCATCTTCTGGTCGCAAGCGAAAAGCATCAACCTGCCAGTTCCGCGCGTGGCCTTCAGGTAGTTGTTGATGTACTCCTCGCGTGCCTCGGGCAGCACGTCGGCAGGAACTTTGACGTCGTCATGGGTAATGGTTGGCATTCGAACCTCCTAGGTACAAGAACACTCTTTTGGTGCATTGTAGCAAAACGACCAAGGATTATCGGTGTCCACAAAGAAACGCACGCACCAACCAAAACAAAGACGAATCCCCTCGCAGGTTTCGCCAGGCCCCCCGTACCAGCGGAAGGCACGGGGCCGCGGGCTCCCTGCACACCCGCAGGTTCCGCCAGGCCCCCCGTACCAGCGTAGGAGGGTGCGCTGGGGGGATGGTGGAGCGTCTGTCTGAACACCATCCCTGTTAGCCTGCGAAGCAGGCTCGTTAGATGCATGAAGCAGCGGAGCGCACGATGAAGATACCGATTGAGCGAAGCGAGAATCGGCATCTTCGAGCAGCGGAGCGGCTGACGCGGAACCATCCCCCAGCGCACCCTCCGGAGCGAGCAGAGGAGCGGCTGGCGCGTAGGGAGCCCCCGGCCCCGCGCCTGGAGCGTCCCCCGCAGCGGCGAGCAGTTACGCCGTTCGCGCAGACCCGTAGGTAGTCGAAGAGTCAGCGAGGGTTTCGCCGGTGCCCGAGATGGTTTCGCTCGCGGGGGCGCCGCGCACTTCGGTGCGCAAGCCGCCGGGAGCGAAAGCAGATCGGGTGCCCGCGAAAGCCGCAGCGGCGAGCGGTTCCCTGAGAGGCGATTTGGCAAAGCGATGCGCCCGCCTTCGCGCCGAGCGTACTTAGTACGCGCAAGAGCGCGAAACAAGGGTGCAGCGCAAAGCCAAATCGCCTCTCAGAACCATTCTTTGTGTGCGTAGACATACTCCGCGTCGAAGGCACCTTGGCTCTTGGTCAGGTAGATGATGCCCTCGACAAGCGAAATCACCCCCATGACCGCCGCAGCCAGACCGAGAGTGAAGATGGAACCCAAGATGGTCACGCCAAGCATGATAAACCCTGCAGTGTTGTACCCAAGGTAGAACTTGTGAATGCCGAACGACCCAAGGAAAATCGCGAGCAAGCCCGCCGCCACGTGGTCTTTGGTCGCCACATAGGGCGCATAGGTCTGCTGCTGCGCACGCGTGGCCTGAGCGTACCCGCGGTTGTATGCCTGCTGGTACCGCGCGGAGCCTTGATATCCGGACGCCTGGCCATATGGCTGGCCATACGTTCCCTGGCCCTGGGTTGCCTGCCCGTAAGCCCCTTGGCCACCAGCGCCGCCCGAAGACGCCCAAGGCTGCTGGTAGGCATTGCCAACGAAGGGCTGCTGCGCTTGAGGCTGGGCCGCCTGCGTCGCTTGCTGAAAAGCTTCGGAATTGACGTAGTCGACGAACGAAGACTGCGCCGCATCGGAAGCTGCGGAGGCTGCGGGCCCTGGCCCAGCCGATCCATTTGAGCCAGACGCCGCAGAAGGACCACCTGCGACGCCGTTCTGCTCAAGATGCTCTTTCACCTGGTCGGCAGCCCAAGGCACTTCCGATGCTGCCTGGTAATAGGCACGCTCGTAGGCAGCCTGCTTGGCCGCGTCCAGAGGCGTCTGAGATTGGTTGTTGGCGTCGTGGGTGGTGCCCTGCTCGTCCATACTTACTCCTTGTCGCAGTAACTCCATGGCACAAGCTTACCCCTGGTTCTCGCGCAAGCACCGCTTTGTAGGAAGGCTGTTGCTTTCCAGAGACGCTGTCGGCAGTGCAGCGTCGGTCGAAGACTGCAAGGAACCGCACGCGCTCCTTCACGCTGAATTCTAGTCCTTGCTACGTTGGAAGAATGCAAGTAGCCTGTCTTTGAACAGCAGGCCCACGACCGCTATGACGGCAAGAACGACCAGCACGGCAACGGCAACACCGAAGCGCCCTTCCAAAAAGCTGTCCGCAGCGTACGTCGAAAGGACGACGCCGGGTATACGTGCCACTGTCGTCACAATCAAGTAGGTGCGCAACGGCATGTTCGTCAGGGGGACCAGGTACGTGAAGACATCCTTGGGCATGCCGGGAATGACAAAGAGAATGAACACGATCAGCGTGAGTTTCCCGCTTTTTTCGAATGCGCGGAACTTCTCCAGGTACTTCGTCGAAACCAAATCTTCCACGAAAGGCTGTCCCAACCGATGCACCAGCTGGTAGATGATAAAGCTGGAAATCACGCATCCCACCAGGATGACAAGGGCCCCTAGCCATGGTCCGTACATCATGCCCGCAGCAATCTGCACCACTTCGCCCGGGATAAAGGCAACGACAATCTGGACGAACTGAATCCCAAGCAGGATAAGTACGCCAAGCGGCCCAGCCGAACGCACGTCCTTGACCAGCTCCTCGGGCCCTTCGGTGAACACGCGGCCAATCATGGGCCAGACCAGCACAAGAACCACCGCAATCAGCACGAAAAACGCAGCAAGGCCGGCAAGCCTGAACAGGTTGGACCGGGGCATCCTACACCCGAAGACGACCACTGTGTCGCTGCCCTTTTCAGCAATGCGCTCCTTGGAAGATGCGGTCTTCTGCTCTTCCTCTTGCATGACCGAAGGGGCCGCGTGGACAGTGTCCTGGGCATCGCCCTTATCGCTTCGGTTTCTTGCCACTGCCCCCACTCGCTTTGTCGAATTCTTCCTTGAACGCAGAGAACATGCCCTTCGCGCGGCCAAGCTGGCGCCCTGTGGCAAACGCTCCCTTGTTGATGGCGTCGCCGGTTTTTCTGGCCGCCTCCTGCGCCTTGGGCTTCACCGTGCGGCGCACCTTGTCCTGCATGACCGCCGCCTGCTGCCCGGCCTTTTCCGCCACACCGCCTTCCATGAGGCGCATGTCGACTTCGTCCGAAACGACAATCGCACCGCGCAACGCAACCTCTTCGCCGTTTTCGTCTTC
>JAFUCW010000474.1 GCA_017459485.1 Eggerthellaceae bacterium
AACTTCGGCGCGCACTTCGTCCTGGGTGAGCTTCGTGCGCGGGATGGCCTTGTTCTTGGCGTGGTAGGGGCAGTAGAGGCAGCCGTTCACGCAGTAGTTCGAGAGGTAGAGCGGAGCGAACAGCACGATGCGGTTTCCGTAGTAGGCCAGCTTTATGTCGTGCGCCAGCTGCTTGATGCGCTCGTTGACGCCTTCGTCTTCGCAGGCCAGCAGCACGCTCGCCTCACGGTGGGTGATCATGGCTCCGTGCTCGGTGGCGGGTTGCAAGTGCGGTGCACACTTGTCCAGAATCTGGTGGCACAGCTCCACGTCGTCTTTGTGCACATCGGCGTAGACGAGCGTCTCCAGAATCTCGTCGTGGTTGATGAACTCGTCCGCACAGCGTGACTTCGGGTCGTAGATGTAGGTGCGCTGGGGGGCTTCTTCCGCGGCTTGCACGACGGTTTCGACCGCGGCATCTTTGACGGGTATGGCAGCGTTCGCTTCAGTGTGGACATCGCTGCGTTCGGCAACAGCAGTGCTCATATGCTTCTCCTTGCCCTGCGAATGAAAATGCACCTGAACAACACGGGTGCAGCTACGTGAAAGCACTATGAGCACCTTGTTGTCAGGGAATGCGCCCTTCTTTTCAGGTAAGCCAATTGTAGCAGCGTGAAGCCCAGGCTACAAGAGTGGACCCCAGGCGTCAAAGCGGATGTATTGGCTGCGCCGGAGTGCGGAAGAACGGCTGGGATGATCGGGCGTGAGCGGGCGTGGTTGGAAGGGTGGGACGTTCGGGATGTCCAAGCGCGAAAGGCGGGTGCGGAAGGGCGGAAGTAGGCAAGCGCGAACGGGTTGCCTCATTCTGCTGGATCGCCGCGGTCGACGACGAGCTGGTAGCCTATTCCGAGCATGCGCGCTCCCAGACAGCCCCGGCATTCGGCAGCTTCCTCGCCCGTGCAGATCTTGTTGTCGTAGAGCAAGTACTTGGCACGCACGTCTCCGGGCGACAGATTGGGCATGACCACGTTCGCGCCCGCCAGTATCCCCCGTTCGCGCCCTTGGGGATCGATGGTGCCTAAGGCAGTGGTGGCGGGCAGCAGCACAGGTGGATGTATCAAGCGGATGATCGAAAGCAGCAAGCAGGTAAGCTCCAAGGTGCCAGCAGGCTCGGCAGCGAACGGCGTGGCGTGGTGGGGGATGAACGGGCCGATGCCGCACATTTCCGGCTTGAAGCGCTCGACGAACTTCAAGTCGACGGCAAGCGTGGCACTCGTCTGACCAGGACTTCCCACCATGAACCCCACGCCAACCGCAAATCCCAGTTCGCGCAGCCATTCCAGGCACTGCATGCGCCTTTCGAACGACATGCGGGGCGGATGAAGTCGTGCGTAATGGTCAGGGTCTGCCGTTTCGTGGCGCAACAGGTAGCGGTCGGCACCGGCATCATGCAGAGCAGCGTAGCTTTCTCGGCTGCGTTCGCCCACCGAAAGAGTCACGGCGCAGTCGGGGTGGCGATCCTTCAGCGTGCGCACGATGCTGCAGAGCGCATCGTCGCTCCAATAGGGGTCTTCGCCGCTTTGCAGCACGAACGTGCGAAACCCCAATTCGTATCCCGTGTCCGCGCACTCTTGGATCTGTTCAGGCGTAAGACGATAGCGCTCGCATTCGCGGTTGCCGGCGCGCAGCCCGCAGTAATAGCAGTCGTTTTTGCAATAGCTTGAAAACTCGATAAGACCGCGCGCGAACACATCGGTCCCGTAGACTTCCTGCCGTACGGCAACAGCGTGCACGGCAAGCTCGGCCGCAACCGCGGCGTCGGCATGAGCGATCAGGTACTCATATCCGTCCAGGTCCAAAGCATGTTCGCTTGCAAGTCGATTGATTAATGTCCGCGAGTGCTCGTCCATACGCTTCTCCAAAAAACCGCGTCCATAAGGGGACGCGGCTTGCGCAAGCGAATGCATGATGCCTTGCCGCCAGACGTACGTCCTCTTATCAGGCGCCAAGTATTGTAGCATGCTCAATGCGGTCGGGGATCATGAATAAGGAACGGGACAAGTTGACATATTGTTGCTATTTCTAATATTTGTTTATGAGCTGTTCGCCAATACGCAAACGCGCAAGAGCAAATACCGCAGGCTGGTCGAACTGAGCGACTTGCTACTTGAAAGCATCAGGACCCATACGAGCTTTCTGGACGAAGGCATAACCTACTCCGAGCTTTCAGAAGAAGATCAGCAGCGCCTTGAAGAGGACTACCACGAAGAAGGCGAGGAAGTCCCCGAATACATTCCCGAAACCGACATAGACAGGTGGCTGTTCAACGCAGAGACCGTGGATAACGTGCTGCAGACCCTTATGGACCAAGGCATCCATGTGGACGGCGGCGAAACTTTAGGCAAGAGCATCATCTTCGCGGCGAACCGCAAGCACGCTGAATACATCGTTGAGCGTTTTGGCAAACTATACCCAAAGTTAACAGGTGGGTACATTAAGCATGTGGTGCATGGCTACGACTATTCCCACAGCATCATCGATGAATTCAAGCTCAAGGACAAGCCAATTATCGTCGTGTCGGTAGACATGATGGACACCGGGATTGACGTGCCGGAGATTGTCAATCTCGTCTTCTTCAAAACAGTGCGCTCGAGAGTCAAGTTCCGGCAGATGATCGGCCGCGGTACCAGGCTGCGTCCAGAACTTGATGTAGTAGACCCCTTGAGCACAGCGCATCCAGGTGGAGCCTATTCGGACAAGGAGCGTTTCTTTATTTTCGACTGGTGCCGCAATTTCGAATTCTTCGAGCTGGGTGGCGATGCCGAGGATGGGCGCATGGCCGAATCCTTGTCCGAGGCGGTTTTCAGTCGGAAGGTGCAACTGGTAAAGGACTTCCAGACTGTTGAATATGCCTTGATAGAATGGCAGGATTGGCGCAGCGAGCTTGTAGCCGAGACCCATGAGCAAGTCCAGGAACTTGACGAAGAACTGGTAAGCGTGCGCTTGCACAGGGCTGCTGTTCAAAAGTTCAAGCAAGAAGCGGCGTACCAATTCATCAATGACTCCGACTTGGCTACCCTGCAGACAGAAATCGCGCCATTGGTGCACGACAGCGAAAGCGACATTGACGCATTGCGCTTCGACAAGATCATGTATGGCTATATGTGTGCGATATGCGAAGGCGGCAGAACGGAACCTTTCGAGCGACGCCTACTAGCTGTGGCGACTAGCCTGCAGAAAATGGTCACCATCCCGCAGATTAAAGAGAAGCTGCCTCTGCTGCAACGTATGATCGAAGAGTATTTCTTCGATAATGTTTCAGCTTTAACACTTGAAAGCATTCGCAAAGAGCTGCGCGGGCTTATCAAATTCTTGGTTGGATCGGGGCCTGGGCGCAAGATCATCTACACCAGCCTTTCTGATCCTGTAATTGAGGTCGAATACGGTACGGAAATGATGCACGATGACGACTACGTTGATTACCGGCTGAAGGTCAACCGTTATCTGCAGGACTATAGCGACAACGCCGTTATTAGCAAGCTGCATCGCAACGAGCCTTTGACCGAAGAAGATTTCCAGGAGTTGGAACGCTTCTTTACCGTAGAGCTTGGCACGGCGGATGACTACAGCAGTGCTTATGGCGAAACCCCGTTTGGATTGTTGGTGCGCAGCATTGTAAAACTTGACCACGATGCAGTCATGCAGACATTTGCGGGTTTCATCAACGACGAGGGTCTGTCCGACCAGCAGATGGCTTTTGTTCACCGAGTCATCGACTACATTGAAGCTAATGGCTGCATGGAGCCTCTGGCGCTTGCGCAGGCGCCCTTCGATCGGCCCCAGGGCTTTGCCCGTCTATTCGATCGAACGAGGCAGATGTCTTTGGTGAAGATTATCAAGAGCATTAAAGACAATGCGATGGTGCCGGCAGCGTAGCACCTTGCAACAAGTGTTTCTGCGTCCAGGCTTGTCTGTATTGACATTGCAAATGCTATATCTTGCCTGTTTCTTGCCACCGCACCGTCCCCTGTCTTACATGGCCGGATGCGGTGCAACGCAGCTCTACTCTATATGCAGAAATAAACATATAGTATAATGTCGACATGAGGACCTACGATGTTATACATAAGATGCAAGACCTGCGACATTTGGTGTGGTCAGAGACGGGCCAGACTTCTGCAAGTGGCGGCACTTTCTTGAAAGCACGCACGGGCGTGGGTGCAAACGCTACGTATTACAAGCTTTCCTGTTACGACAGTTACCGGGGTGTGTACGGGCATGAATGCGTGAACGAAGTAGTGGCGTCGCGCCTTATGAAGCTGCTTAGCATCGACCATGTTCGGTATGCGCTTGTACACGCATGCGTCCAAGTAGATGGCGTGGAATACGTCACCTGGCTCGCACGGTCGAAAAGCTTCCGCAAAACACGCGAAGCAAAAATGGCCTTCGATACCTTCTTCGACCTTATGCATGAAAAAGGGGAGTCGCAGCTGGATTTTTGCGCACGTTTCGGTTGGCTTGAAAATGTGCAACGCATGATGCTCGTGGACTACCTGATTGCCAATCGCGACCGTCATGGGGCAAATATTGAAGTGCTGCGTTCGCGCGATGGTTCGCTGCGTTTGGCGCCCCTCTTTGACAACGGGGTATCGTTCGTGTTCTCCTGCTATGCGGATGAAGCCTGTGCTGCAGCGTTCGAGCCACTGAAGGACGTGCGCGCAAACAATTTCATCGGTACGCGTTCGCTGGAAGAAAACCTCAGCTTTGTCCCCGTAAGCGTGAATGTTGATGCTTTGTGCAAGGCAGACCGCGATGTTGTGCTTGCAGGCTTAGAGGATGTGCTTCCCGCTGCACATTTAGATGCCATATGGGGCATTGTTTGGCAGCGCTGGCAGCATTGGATTCAGGTGAAAAAGGACCGTGCATGAAGTGTTTCGAAATATATAACGCGAATAAGCGCAAACACCTGCCTTGCGCACGTTTGTTCTACGATGAATCGAAAGACAAGCTGCACATAGAAGTATCAGAGTTGGCAAAGCCCACAGATCTTCCCCTGATGTTCGGACTGTTTGCTGAAAAGGGTACATACACCATCCCCGATAAGTGGGCGCGTAAGTGGGTGGCTGAACGCGTGCCCCCGCAGGGCAGGCAAAACCTTGGCGAAATACTGCGCGCGAACAGTTTGGATAGCTATGACGAAATCGCTTTGCTCGAAGCATCAGCAGGGCGCTCCGCCCAAGACGACTTCCTGCTGCGTAGGGCTCCTGAACCACGAATCGAATATGCACTTGTTGATTTTGTATCCGAAGAAGACGTTCCTGCCCGTTCGTGGTGTGCCGTTATTGGGCCCGAAATTGCCCGCAGGCGAAAAGATGCTGGGATGACTCAGCGCGAATTAGCTGAAACGACGGGAGTTGAACAAGCTGCCATTAGCCGCATAGAGTCGGGTAAGGCAAATCCTACTCTTAATACCCTTGAGGCTCTGGCAGATGGAGTTGGCGCAGACCTTGTGGTAAAACTATCCAATCGGGTGGCAAAGGGGTCGTAGCCGTTTGCCACCTATGCATTCAGGGGCGGAAGAGAACGCGGGGCCGTCGCGCGGAAGTTTGCGTGTCGAATCCGCCCTTTGTTCATCCTATTCGGCGCCGACGCCGGAGTAGGCGGTCTTCACGGACACGCCGTCGATGTTGCCTACCTTGCCAGCAAGCGACGAAATCTCGTCTTGCGGCGCATCGATGGCAATGCTGATAACGTTGATGTTGCGTGCGCGATAGGGGATGCCCATGCGCCCTATGATGTAGCGCGCGTATTCGTGCAGGGCGGCGTTGAGCTGCTCTACTGCTTCTTCTTTTTCAACGATGATGCCCATGACGGCGACGCGAGTTTCCATGTCCTGTCCTTTCCTGAAATGTGACCGTTCTTTTTGGTTGTAGCAAGTGTAGCAAAGACAAACGCGTAGGGAGGGCTTGGAAAGGGCAGCAAGTAGTCGAGTCGCCCTCATGTGGCAAAGGGGTCGGGCCACGTGACAAAGGGGTCGGCACGCGACAATAGGGTCGTAGCCGTTTGTCACCCTCCAAGGTCTTACCAAGGCATAAACGTGCGCTCGATGTAGTCCTGTCCGCGCGCGAGAGCTTCGCCGGCGGCGTCTTTGCTGCCAATTGCCTCGACCAAACAGGCATATTCGTCAAGGGTCCCTTGGCCGTGGGGTACGCGCACGGCACCCGCATCGCTGCCGCAGGCAATAGTCACCCCTGCTTCCCAGGCAGCGTGCACCCCTTCGCGCTCCATGGTGCAGATGCGCTCGATCGAAGCTTCGTTATAGAGTCCCGACCTGCGCAGATTGTGCGCTACCGCCATGGTGGGCACCAAGCACGTGCCATGCTCGGCAAGCGCTGCAATGGCGGCATCGTCTAGGTAGTTGCCGTGCTCGACGCTATCCACGCCTGCTTCCGCCGCCACCTGGATTGCGCGTGCGCCGTTGGTGTGCGCCATGACCGCACGACCACAGGCGTGGGCGATGTGCACCATTTCGCGCACCTCTTCTGCAGGAAGGCCGCTGCCGTACATGATGCGGCCGTATTCGTTGAAATCCATAATGCCCGTGGTCATGATCTTGATGAAGTCGGCCCCTGCGGCGCATGCCTCCTCGACAAGCGTTGCGTACTCGTCCATGGTGGCAAACCCGCGTCCCACGATTCCCCCGTAGACTCCTTCCCGGTGAATCGCAAAGAGAGGTGTGCGGTAGTCGATGCCGTACTCGGGTGCAATGCGCTTGGCACGTGCGGACACACCGTACTTGTCGCCGCCGTCACGAACGAAGGCTATGTCGCATTTCCGATATGCCTCAAAGCAGGCGCGGATGTGCGCTTCGCTCGGTCCGTCCTTGTGGCGCGCCATGCCCTGGGCGTAATTCACCCCATCCATGGCAAAGTGCGCATGGCATTCGCCGAAGGGGGCATGGGCTGCTGTCGGAATGGTCATGTGCCCATCATAGCGTATAGGGGCTACTGTTCGCGTTGGTGAAGAAGGCGTTTCTTTTCGTAGAGGGAACGGTCCGCTTCGGCGATCAAGCTTCGTTGCGACTGCTTGGGGTCTATGCAGCGCGCATGTCCGATAGTTACCGTCAGCTTATAAGGCAGATGCCGTTCGCTGCATTCGTAGAGCAGGCAGTTTTCCACCATGTTGGCGAAATCTTCGGCGGATCCCACCTCTTTCTCTTGGGCGATGACGACGAATTCGTCTCCGCCCCAACGGGCCGCGAGCGACTTTGTGTTGCGGCAAGAGTCCCGCAGGGCATCCGCAATAACCTGGAGCGCGCGGTCTCCCTCCAGGTGCCCATAGGTGTCGTTAACCTGCTTGAATGAGTCGCCGTCTAAGAAGAAGAACAGCACTGGGTTGAATTTGCTCGCTCCCGAAAGCGCCTCTCCAAGGTAGCGCTCGGCGCGCCTGCGGTTGTTCAGTCCAGTCAGAGAGTCGTTGGAAACTTGCGAATCCTGCAACATGGTGAATACGATCAAGAACGAAAAGAAGAATGCGGGAGCAATAATGGGCATCATGGGGAATATCGTGTCGATGACGCCCACGGCAGCGGGAGGGATGACGAAAAGCGACATGACCAGGAGCTCTATCCTGCGATGCCGCTCGGTTGCGGTTGCGGCACCTATGGCAGAGCGCAGCGTTGCAACGATTGCATAGACGTAGGCAAGGCCAACCATCACCAAGTAGAGCGGCCCGCGGCCCGCAGAGCCGTCGGGCTCGATGAAGAACACCCATCCGGTCCACAGGGAGCTCACAGAAAGCAGCACCGAAACGCCGAAGGGAATGAAAGACAGAAATTGAAGAATCTTGCGGTCGGCTACCTGCGAACGCAAGTAGCTTTCCATGTAGCAGAACCAGAGATAGCAAAGGGCGTTGACCAGGATGCTGTTGGCAATGGTTAATGGAAGGTTGAAGCGGTTGATCGCCTGCGAATAGCCGAAATTGCCCACTGCCCACACGGATTCGACGACGCAGTACACGAGTAGCGCCACCAACAACAAACGGAAGAAGAACACTTCCTGCTGGCGGCCGATGTCGCTGCTTACGCGCACGAGAATAACTGCACAGTACAGTGCGCAGAACGTATACGTTGCCACGTATACGAAAACGAATTCGAATCCTGGGTTCAAGCAGCGCCTTTCTTCTGGGCGACGGTCTGCGCAGCTGGCAAGGATGCCAAGAGGCGTTTATGCCCCTTCTC
>JAFUCW010000475.1 GCA_017459485.1 Eggerthellaceae bacterium
CCCAGGGGCGCACCGTCATCATGATTGCGCACCGTCTGTCCACCGTGGTGGGCGCTGACAAGATCGTGGTGCTGGATGCCGGCAGCGTTGCCGAAGAGGGCACGCACGAGCAGCTGGTTGCCGCCGGTGGCCTATACGCCCGCATGTGGGAAGACTACAACAAGGCCGTGCGGTGGAAAATAACTGGTTCCGACCGCCTAACGGCGACCGGCACTGCCGACGCTGCGGGCGATTCTGGCGGCGCATCTGCCCCTTCTGCAGACCACGGCACGGGCACAAGCCCGCTTGGGTCTGCGGCGGGGCAGCCGCACTCGCCAGAATCACCCTCGCTGACTGACCATGGGCGACCTACAACGCAAACAGGAGAGGAGGCCTAGCATGTTTTTCGATAAAGATTTCCAACGCAAGTACGCGTTAACCGACCAAGGCGTGAAGAACACGAAGGCGGGCACCTTCTGGACCGTTGTCGTGAACCTGGTTTCTATGGTAGGCATGGGCCTGCTCTACTTCCTGATGATGCAGTTCATGAACACGCTCACGGGTGACGCAGAGCTCCCCAGCATGGTGCTGTTTATCCTGCTCACGCTTGCCTTTGTGGTGCTTTCATTCGTCACGCACCTGCAGCAATACAAGGCAACCTACGGCCTGGTCTACGAAGAAGTGAAGACCATGCGCGTGGGTCTGGCCGAACGCCTGCGCAAGCTACCCTTGAGTTTCTTTGGCAAACGCGACCTGGCCGACCTGACTGAAACCGTTATGGGCGACGTGAACCGCATGGAACACGTGTGGTCGCACGTGCTGGGCTACCTGTATGGCAGCTACATTTCCACCGCGATTATTGCCGTAATGCTGCTGGCCATGGACTGGTGCCTGGCCATTGCATGCCTTTGGGGTGTGCCTGTGGCTTTCCTGCTGCTATTCGGCAGCCGCAAAATGGCAGAGCGCAATGCTGCCGTCGCGAAAGCAGCGGGGCTGGAAGTATCCGACGGCATCCAGGAAACGCTGGAAAACATCCGCGAAATTCGCGCCACCAACCAGGAACAGCGCTACCTGGATAGCCTCTACGCCAAGATCGACGCGCACGAGCGCACGCTTATCAAGGGCGAGCTTGCCACCGGCCTGTTCGTGAACGGTGCCAGCGTTATCATGCGCCTGGGCGTGGCCACCACCATCCTGGTGGGCGCCAACCTTATCCTTTCGGGGCAGATAGACTTCATGGTCCTGTTCCTGTTTTTGCTGGTCATCACGCGCATTTACGCGCCCTTCGACCAAAGCCTTATCATGATTGCCGAAGTGTTCCTGTCCCAGGTTTCCGCCAACCGCCTTATGGACATCTACGACACGCCTATCGCTGAAGGTGTGGAAACCTTTACGCCCGCAGGCCACGACATCGTGTTCAAGAACGTGGGATCTGCCTACGACGACGAACAGGTGCTCAAAAGTGTTAACTTCACTGCCAAAGAAGGCGAAGTGACGGCGCTTGTAGGCCCCAGCGGTTCGGGCAAAAGCACGTGCGCGCGCCTGGCTGCGCGGTTGTGGGACGCCACGGAAGGCACCATCGAAGTGGGCGGTGTGGACATCGCCACGGTTGTCCCCG
>JAFUCW010000476.1 GCA_017459485.1 Eggerthellaceae bacterium
CAGGTCCGGCTGCCTCCGGGGGGTCCGGCGGCGGGGCCTCCGTGCTCCGCTGTGCGCACCCAAGTGCGCTCGCTGCGCCAGTCGGCCCTATCGCTCTCGCCAAAATAACACCTCGAGAGAAATGTTAGCCGCGTCACTTTGCAGGAGATAAGCACCATTCCCGTTTTCGCAGCTTGCATCCCTTTTTTCTTTGTCGTAGAGTAAAGCTGCACTGCATGTGCAGCATGCACTACCCACAGCAAGGAGAAGCCAAATGGCAAGTGCACCGAAAGTTACCGAATCCCACGAAGACTATCTGGAAGCCATCGTCATGCTTGGCGGTACCGACAAGGTTTCCGTTCGTCCTGTGGATGTTGCAAATAAGCTGGGCGTTTCGAAGGCGTCGGTGAACAAGGCGGTATCGGTCCTGCGTGACGCAGGGATGCTCGACCAGCCCTATTACGGGGACATCACGTTGACCAAGCAAGGCTACAAGTACGGCAGTAGCGTGTTCGAGCGCCATAAGACGCTCACGCGGTTCTTCGTTGCTATCGGCGTCGACGAGAAAACCGCCGAAGAGGAAGCGTGCATGGTCGAGCACGACATCTCCGAAAAGACGTTTCGGAAGTGGGCTTCGTTCATCGAAGAAAAGAAGATGTAGCCCGCGCTGCTGCTCACGGCTACGTTGCTTCTAGCGGACTCTCTGCCGCGAGCGGCTGTCCTGCTTCTGGAGGACTCCCTGTCGCGAACGGCTGCCCTGCTGTAAACAGTCGTCCTGCTGCTCGTTGTGCTGCTGATCGCAGCCGCCATAGTTCCTTTGACTTCTAAAAACTGAACAGGTTCGTGAACTCGGCGTCGAGGGCGTACCGCTGTCCGTTGGTTTTTGCAGTCGTGGTTTCTGCGAAGCGGTTACGAGATGGTCGGAGTGCGATTATGGTTGCCTTATGTGCACGTTCTCTGTGCCCAAATTGAACCTTGCTTGTAGTATGATTATGCAAACATTTGTTTGCTAGCGAGGAGTTGATCATGCAACGCACTGTTCTTGGGATAGACCCCGGGTTGGCGCATACCGGCTGGGGAGTTCTGCGCCAGGACGGCGGCAAGCTGTCGTGCGTTGCCTACGGGTGCGTTGCAACGGACGGCTCTGCGGGGCTTGCGGTGCGCTTGCGCAAGATAAGCGACCAGATCGGGGCGGTGGTGGCACGTTACGGCCCCACGTGCCTTGGCATCGAAAGCGTGTGGTTCGGGGACAATACCACCAGTGCGTTTGCCACAGGTCAGGCCCGTGGCGCCGCACTGGTTCCGTGCGCGGGCTTGGACGTGGCCGAGTTCACGCCACGGCAGATCAAGCTGGCCGTCGTGGGCACGGGTACGGCGGAAAAGGACCAGGTCGCCTACATGGTGCAGCAGGTGCTGGGACTGCCCCAACTGCCCACGCCCGACCATGCAGCAGACGCTCTGGCGGCTGCGTTATGCTACACCGCAAACAACTCGGTGCTTGCCGGGACGGTGGGGTTGGGGGCATAGGAAGCCTGGAATTTGCGTATGCTTGCCTAGAAGCCGCACGCCAATGCGGCAGGGGAAGCGCTTGCGAAGAGAAAGGGAGGGCACATGATCGCGTTTGTCAGGGGAGTGGTTGCACACAAAGGTGCCGACTTCGCCATAGTGGAGGCAGGCGGCATCGGGTATCGGATGGGAATGTCGACATCGGCCCTGTCCGCGCTGCCCGACGCGGGCGGTGAAGCCCAGGTGTTCACCTACTTGCAGGCATCCGACAACGGCCTTGCGCTCTATGGCTTTGCTTCGCAGGAAGAAAAGGAGCTGTTCGAACAGCTCATCGGAGTGACCAGCGTAGGGCCGAAGATGGCGCTTGCCGCCCTTTCCACGTTCGCGCCTGCGGCACTTTCCTCGGCGATTATGGCGTCGGACGTCGACGCCATTGCGCGCATTCCAGGAATTGGCAAGAAGAAGGCAAGTCGCATCGTGTTAGAGCTGCAGGGAACGCTTGCGAAGGCATCGGAAGAGGGCGGAAGCGTTGCATCGGGTGCGGTTGCCCATGCTGTGGAAGACCTGCTGGCAATGGGATTTACCGCCGCAGAGTCCGACCTTGCCGTGAAGGGCGCACCCGAGGGCGCAAGCGAGGCGGAAATCTTGCAATACGCGCTTAGGCGCTTGGGTCAATGATGCTATGCTAGTCAGGATCCGTAGTTCGGCAGGAGGATATGCTTGGACGAGCATGTGGAAATAGAGGGTTTGGTCTACGACGCTGCCGACCAGGGGCAGGACGGCGCGTCCGCTGAAGAGCATGCCGCTGAGCGCGTGGCCGACGTGGAGCTTGTCGAAGAGGACCTGGCGCTCGATCGTTCGCTTCGCCCGAAGATGCTTGTCGACTACATTGGCCAGCAGAAGGTGAAGGACAGCCTGCGCATCCTGATCGAGGCGGCGCGTGCACGCGGGGACGCGGCCGACCACAGCCTGTGTTCGGTCCCTCCCGGCTTGGGCAAGACGACGCTTGCTGCGGTGGTCGCCAACGAGATGGGTGCGCACTTGCGCACGACAAGCGGACCGGCCATCGAACGCACGGGGGACTTGGCGGCCATTTTGACCAACCTCGAAGCAGGCGACGTGCTGTTCATCGATGAAATCCACCGCATGAACCGCATGGTGGAGGAGGTGCTCTATCCGGCGCTGGAGGATTTCGCACTCGACATCGTGGTGGGCAAGGGACCGGCAGCCCGCTCCATTCGGCTTGACCTGCCGCCTTTCACGCTCATCGGAGCGACCACGCGTACCGGTTTGTTGACGGGGCCCTTGCGCGATCGCTTTGGTGCATCGTTTAGGCTTGACTACTACACGCCTGAAGAACTTGCGCAGATTGTGAAGCGCTCTGCGAGCATTTTGGACGTTGCCGTTGACGAAGAAGGCGCACTGGAGATTGCCCGGCGCAGCCGTGGAACGCCTCGTTTGGCAAACCGCCTGCTCAAGCGCGTGCGCGACTGGGCGCAGGTGGAAGGAGACGGGTTTATAGACGAAGACACCGCCGCTTGTGCGCTGGCTTTTTTCGAGGTGGATTCTCTGGGACTCGACGCTGTGGACAACCGCATCCTGGATTTGCTTTGCAACCAGTTTGGGGGCAAGCCAGTGGGCCTTTCCACGCTTGCTGCGGCGCTTTCCGAAGACGCGGATTCTATCGAGGACGTCTACGAGCCCTTCCTCATGCAACAAGGGCTGCTTGTGCGCACGCCCAAAGGGCGCCAGGCCACGGCGCGTGCCTACGAGCACTTGGGGCAAGTGCCGCCCGCATCTGACTAGCTGTACAATGTCGGCATGGGCCGTGTGCCCTTCGACCCTTACGCAAGGAGAACGATGTTCGAACACGACTACCTCATGCGCATGATCATGCAGTTGATTGAGGCCATCCAACGCTCCATCAACATGTCCAAGTCGGGTGCAGACGACCCTGCCGCCCAGGCGCAGCTGCTCGAGGACGCCATCGGATCGGCGACCGACATGGACGGCGGCGTGCTGCTTTCGCTTTCTCCCGACAGCATCGCGAACATCCTGGATCTTTCTGGGACCGACCCGCGCGTGGTCGAATATATCGGGCGTTCGCTCTACCTGGAGTCTGCCTACCTTGCCCAGGCGGGCGCGACCGACCTTGCCATGGTGCGTGCGGAGCAGGCACTGGCCTTGGCGGAGCACTATGGGTTCCCCCTCGACGAGGAATTAGGCCCCGAAGCTGCCATGGAAGCCTTTCTTTCCGACCGTTCTTCCGAACGGTCGGAAGAACTCGACGCTGCAAGCGAGTAGGAAGCGGGCCTTGGCCCTTGTTTTGGGCATAGCGTACCGAAGTACGCGGCGGGCCAAAGGCGGGCCAACCCATCGCTTCCTACTCACTTTCGCTGACACTTCGACTACCTGCGGGGTTTAGAAAACCTATTGTGGCGCATGGACTTAGGGGGCAGAGTGATTCCTGCGGCAAGTGTTTCACTATTCGCCTTCTCCACCGCCGAAGGCGAGCTCGGCGTACGAGATGCCCTCTTTTTCTTCAATCCAGTCGAACAGTCCCTGGCAGTCGAACACGGGAATGCTCGATCGGTCGAAGTCTTTCACGTTGTTCGTGACGATGGCGTCGGGCTTCACGTGCAGCGCCGCCTGGTAGACGCAGGCGTCCTCGAAATCGTCCCAGTTGGAGGCAAGTGCGGCGTCGATGTCGTCCTCCAGAAGAGCTCGCATGTGCACGAACTGACGTAACGCC
>JAFUCW010000477.1 GCA_017459485.1 Eggerthellaceae bacterium
CAGCGTGCCCGGAAGCGTCGCGCCTCCCGTCACGTAAAACGACAGCTTCTGCCCTGCGGCAACAGCGAGCGTTCCACGGCACCCCGAAAGATCCCCGAAGAGTCGCACGGTTGACAGGGGCGTCGTAGGAATCGTCTCAGTCGGACGAAGTCCGAATACAAGCGCCGTTCCCACCTCGGAAGTTATGGAAGCGTCGAAAGCAAAAGCTGCGGTCGAATTCGGAACAAACGTCAAGTATTTAGCTGGCGTCGCCTCGGCGGCCTTGACCACGACCGATCCGGCTATCGAACATGCGCTACCGAAACTGTAGGTTGCACCGTCAAGAAGCCATAGTTCCGACCAGATAACCTTCCGACCGCCTGAAACGGCAACCTTGATGTCCCCAGCACAGGCAAGGACATCGCCGGCAAAGGTTCGATCCTGAGAATTCCCCGCTGGCGTGAAGAAAACCATTCCAGACGGTACATAATACTTATATCCCCGTTGAGGCGCAGTGCCATCAGACCAATGCGCTCCGTTGGCAAAGGAATTCTCTGATACGTCGGCATCCGTCGTCTGCTGATGGACGAAATCGCCATACGGATTTCCGCCATCGGCAAAGCTTTCGGAAAGCACCGCCAGACTGGCTACAGTTGTCAGGACTGTCTTGCGCATTGCCATTTTATTTCTCCTCATTTCCTTTGTTGGTTTCTTATTAAAGTGTTTTTTCTGTCTTCTTCATGCCGTCTCGCCCTCTTCGAAAGTTGCCGCGATGGACAGCTCCAGCGCACACTCCTTGCCGTCAAGCATCTTGAGCAAGCTATCGGCAATCTCCTGACCGTGATGCACAGGATCGACCTCTATCCGCGCAAGCTTCCGGAAATAGACAGGCCCAAGGCCACGGTTGGATGTCGTTGCCAGACGAATATCTTCAGGCACTCGTACACCATGACGTTCAAAAGCGGTGAGCGCACCTGCCGTGAGGTAGTCGTCGTTGAACACCACTGCATCGGCGGCAAGCGGGCCTTTTGACAGCATACGGTCGAATGTCTCAAGCGCGGCGCGCTGCACACATTCCGGCTGCATGTAGCCGTCCAGCGGAGTGATGCACATCTTTTTGACGGAAAAGCCTGCGTTCTTCAGCGTCGTTGCGCAATCGATTCCGCTAACGTGTTGGTAGACTGAAAGCACCTTGCGTACGCCATGCGCCTTAAACGTCGCCGCCAGTTTAGAAAGCGCCTCATCTGCGCATGGCCGTACATACATGCGAGCCTTGCGCGACTTCGCCTTGGTCCACACCTGGACAAACGGCAACCCCGACCGATCAAGCGCATTGAGCATGGCTGGCGACGGGAACAGCGCCACCACCAATGCTGGCGAGAGGCATTTCAGAATCCCCGCAACGTCCGTGCCAGCGTCTCCGGGCGAATCGGGCCACTCCATTCGGGCGAACAGCCAGCCGTTCTGCATCAGAACGGAAGCGATCGTGCCCTCAAGCACGTTGGCATAGTACATGCCGGAATCGTGGGCTGGCCGAATACCGGCAACCACCCCTCGCCACGACCTTCTGCCACCGCCGCACACCGTAAGGCCAACCCGCGTCCGCGCCTGAAGCACACCCCGCCGACACAACTCCTTCACGGCACGACGCACGGTAATCTCGCTGACACCCAGTTCCTTCGCCAAACGTCTTATCCCAGGTAGCTGCGCGCCGTTCCCCAGCGTTCCGTTGTTGACTGCGAGCGATACATTGCCAACGATCTGGTCAACCAGTTCGGTGCCAAGAGTCCTGTCTACGCCAAACGGCAGACAATCTGCTTCTCCATGCGTCATGCCGATATTGTACCACAATAATCACAGACGTGTCAATGGGCACAAACGCTGGAGTTTACCCATTTTTTGAAAAATGAACCGTATTTTCCCCGTTGCAAAACCCCTCCAGACCGCAGGCCGGAGCATAGGCTATGCAAAGCCCGACCATAGCCTATGCTCTTTGCCGCGAACCGCAGGGGTGCGGCCTGGGGTTAGGAGGGGTCGGCCTTGCGGTCCAGACGACTGCACCCTCACGCGCAGGAAGAAGGCGGGCGGCGCACCGTCGGGCGTGACGGTCGCCTTAGCCTTGCCGTCGGTCGTGCGACCGAGGCTGACGGCCAGTCCTTCGGACGAAAACGCCGACCCTTTCAGTTCTGCCGCGCCGACGTAATAGTGGAGGCTCCTCCATAATGCTTTTGGCAGCTTGCTCCAGTAAGCAATGCCGAGCGGTGCGCACCGTCCAGGGTTTTGGTGCGCACCATTTCATGCTTTGCTGCGCACCAAAGCACAAAAAGCTGCGCACAATTCTTAGTTTAGCTTGAGCATTCCCGCCGTGTACGCGAGACTACTGTCTTAAACTCGACAACAACCTAATTCACCCTGTCGCGCAGGAAGAACGAGGTCGGCGCCCCGTCGGGCGTGACCGTCGCCTTTGACAACTCAGCTCAACATCAAGC
>JAFUCW010000478.1 GCA_017459485.1 Eggerthellaceae bacterium
GAAGCGTGTGAACGTGCGATCGAAGAGCAGGGGACACCCGTTACTTCTGCCCAGTTGGCGCACTTGTTCGGGACCGATCCTGCGCTCACAGACGCATGCCTGCGCGATGCGGCATCGAAAGGTGTCGCGCTCGCCTTGGGGGGTGAAGGCGACTACTACACTACCGAAGCGGGGAAGCAGCGCGCTCTTTCTACGTTGGAGGACGCGCTCAAGAGCTTTCACGATGCTGAGCCTTCCAAGATGGGCCTTCCCAAAGAAGAGCTTCGCCAGCAGATCTTTCCCCGTATGGACGCCGCCTGCTTCGACTATGTGCTCGAGGAAGCCTATAAGGCACAGAAAGCCGCCGAGCATGCTGGGCTGGTGGGGCATCCCTCTTCGCAGGGTGCAGCGCATCAGGCAGAAGCCGACGCGGCCGAAACGGTGGCAAAGCTTCTTGCCAACAGCGGCCTTATGCCGCCAGAGGTAAAGGAACTTGCGGCGCAAGTGGGGCTCGATCAGTCGCTTGTTCGCCGTGCGCTTGCCCGCCTTCGCGACGAAGGGCGTGCGTGGCGCCTCAATACGGAACTGTTCTACGATAGCGGCCAGATCGAAGCGTGCCGAGAGCGCATTCGCCAGCATCTAGCTTCAGGCGGCGATGGAACCATGTCGGGTTTGAAGGAAGTCATGCAAAGCGGAATCAGCCGCAAGTACGCCATGCCCCTGCTCGAAGCCTTCGATGCCGAAGGCTTGACGGTGCGTGAAGGCGACGTTCGCGTTCTCAAAGGCACCAACTCGTAGGTGGTCGAAGTGCCAGCGAGGGGCGCTGCCGCGCTCCAGATTCGCGCGAAAGACGCAGGGGGCGGCCTTAGGGTCGAGACCGTAGGCTTGGAACGCGAAGACAGGGCGCGTCAGCGTCTTGCAGCGTCGGCCTGTTCCGCCACTTGTAAAACGGCGGAAACAAAGTGCAGCGTCGGCTCGTTTCGTCGTTCGTAGAACGACGAAACTTTTTATTCAGGCCCAAGCCCAGGCTCGTCTTCTTTGAGTCGCGCACGGTATTCGCTGGGTGTCACACCGCGCTGCTGCTTGAAGATCTTATTGAAGTAGCTGTGGTCGGAAAAGCCTACTTCGTGGCAAATGTCACCAATGCTGCTATCCGTTTCAGCAAGCATCTTCGCTGCAAGGTTAATGCGCAATCCGTTGACGTAACTGCGGAATGGCGTGTTGAACTGGTTGGAGAAGATTCGGCTTACGTACGAAGGGTGGACATAGACGTGCTTGGCTACCATGTCGAGTGACATTTCATTGTCGGTGAAATTGTTGACCACGAATTCTTGGACCGAGCAGACAATGTCGTCGCCAATATCCGGTTCAAGGCGTGCATCCTCGATATCTTTGTCCATGCTTAATGACCTGAAGACAAGGTTGTCATCAGTGACCAAGGCGTTGATTACTTTGGCAATGGTCATAATCGAAGAGATGCTGCCTTTGGGCAGGCTGTCCAAATAATCTCTGAGGCTATCGAGCTCTTTGGCGTCGGCACCGCGCGATAAGAGCCCATGTCGCAAAAGCAGGTCATCGGACTCGGATGTCATGATAGGGCCAATCTGGAGCGCAGCCACGTATTTGCCGTTTTCATAGGCGGGAACGATAATGTTGGTCAGCCCGTGGGGGCAGTTGTAGACCGCATATGTTTCATTGCTTGCGCCTTGGGAGATCTGTTCGCAACGCGAAAAGAAATGGTCGATGTTGCTTACTTTACCAGTAATGCTTTCCATGCGTTTGCAGAAGCAGCCGCTAAGGTGATTAGGGGGAAGCTCAAGAGAGACTTGGGATTCGGGCCCCACAAGAACACAGTCGTAGCCAAGAACGCTGCTTACGAGGTATGCGCATGCATAGAGACTTTCCACCATCGACAACGATGAAGGCATAGTTATCCTACCATCCTAGCATGCACGACAACGTCCTCAGACTTCTCGTGCGAGTAGCGGCTCGTCTCCCGGCTTGCACACACGTGGCGTGTGCTTACGGTTGCTGAGAAACAGCTGACGGCTTTCACATCATTCCGTTAGCCGCAACCCAGTTTTTATACCATTGCTTGGTATATATATCAGAAACAAAAATCATTATCAATAAACGTGATAAGCAAATTTGGTAAATGGTCAAAAGAAGTTAATTATAGTGTGCGCCAAAGAGAATAATTCCGCTTGCTCGTCTAAAAATACAACGCATTAGCGAAAAGAGTTTCATAAAACGACTGATTTTTTCTCAATTTGGGGTTAGGAATCTTTTGCGCTTGGGCTCTGTTTACGCTTGATGATGAATATATTCCAAAAACATGTCTTAGTTCTAGCGCCCGAATTCCTATCCTGTACGAAGCGGATTAAGTATCGTAAAAAGAGCCCACTTCTGGGCTATCTGACAGAATAGGGGGACATTATGGCAGACAATTCGAGTCAAGGCAGTCAATCAAAGTTTTGGAACCCGGTGTTCATCATCTCGCTTGCAATCAGTTTGGCGATTACGCTTTGGGCGGTGGTGTTCAACGAGAACTTCTCGATGATTTCAAACGAGATTCTCAACTTCCTTGAGGTGAACTTCGGCTGGCTCTACCTGCTTTCCGTGCTGGCATTCGTTTTTTTCAGCATTGCCATCGCAGCAAGCAAGTACGGCAAGGTCAAGCTTGGTCCAGACGACTCCAAGCCTGAGTACAGCACCATTTCATGGTTCGCCATGCTGTTTGGTTGCGGCATGGGCATCGGCCTAATCTTCTGGGGTCTGTCCGAGCCCATCTGCCACTTTGCGGCTCCCATGGCGGGAATCGACCCCGGCACCGACGCTGCGGCCATGTTCGCTATGCGCTCCACGTTCATGGACTGGGGCTTCCATGCATGGGCTATCTTCTGCGTCATGGGTCTGGGCCTTGCCTACGTCGGTTTCCGCAAGAACAAGCCTCAGCTGGTAAGCTCCGTTCTGGAGCCGTTGATCGGCGAAAAGAACGCTAAAGGCTGGCTGGGCAAGCTCGTCGACATCCTGGCAATCTTTGCTACGGTGTGCGGTATCGTTACCTCCCTTGGCCTGGGAACCATGCAGATTAGTGCTGGTCTTGAGCACATGACGGGCGGCGCAATTCCCAACACGCTGGTGACCATGATCATAATCGTCGTTGTCATTTCCGTTGTCTATATTGGTACGGCAGTTATCGGCATTGATAAGGGCATCCAGACGGTCGGCAACATCAATCTGGTTCTTGCGGTGGCCTTGGTCGTGCTCTGCTTCATCCTGGGCCCGTCGGTTGACCAGCTAAACAACCTGGTTGGCGGGATGGGCGCGTACTTCCAGAACTTCTTCCAGGATTCGCTTCTGCTTTCCGCCTACGGCGACAACGGCTGGTCTCTTGGCTGGCGTGTGTTCTACTGGGCATGGTGGATCGCTTGGGCGCCGTTCGTAGGCATGTTTATCGCCCGTATTTCCCGTGGCCGCACCATTCGCGAATTCGTTGCTGGCGTTATGCTGGTCCCGTCCATCGTGGCTATTATTTGGTGTGCCGTGCTCGGTTCGATGGGCCTGAGCCTGTGGAGCAACGGGGTCTTTAGCCTCGAGAAGCTGACCGAACTTTCGGCAACTCCCGAAGTGGCGCTCTTCGAGACGTTTGCTCAGTATCCACTCGGCATCATCATCTCGATCATTGCAATCGTCCTCGTGTGCACCTTCTTTATCACTTCTGCTAACTCGGGCACCTTCGCTCTGTCCATGCTTTCGTCTAATGGCGACCAGAACCCATCCAAGACCAAAATGATGTTCTGGGGCCTGGTGCAGTCTGCGTTGGCAATTGGCATGCTCATGGCGGGTGGCTTGAAGCCGCTGCAAACCATGTCGGTAGGCTCTGCGTTCCCGTTCATGTTCGTACTCATTGCCGTTATGTTCGCCATACCTAAGGCGCTTGCATCAGAAGGCGCGCAGAAGGGGGCGGATGCCGACAACATTGTCGAGTTGCCTACTCAGGCGCCGCCTGAATAGGGCAGAGCCGAAGCGCATGAGTCCATGAGCCCTACTCTTGGACTTTGCGCAAACGGCACCTGGCTGTACCAGCTCACTCGCCCGCCGCTCTTGACGGCGGGCGAATCTGGAAGCAAGAAGACCGCTGGGCGTTTTGCACCCTTTTCGTCCCGCGGTCTTCTTCTGCGTCCAGGCATGGCGTCCATCGTGGATGCTGGGTTGCCCCCTTGGGTTGGGCCAAGGGGCGCCGGATTCGAAGGTGCCCCATGAACGGGATTCCTCTATTCCGCAGAGCGTCACCCACAATTTGCGTTGCTAGAAATTTATACACAATAGATTTTTTCTCAGTTCCAGGTAGGCAATTCTGGCAAAACAACGGAAGGGCTGACAGCGCTCTTTCCAAGCGGACTCGCGTCAGTGTGGCATTTAATGCACAGTAAATCGCCAGCTCAGAGGCGAATATCAAAAAATTCATAGCGTTTTGTTGTATCGGAAGCGAAAACAATTTTTCGCAACCGCGAATTCCTATCAATAGCTTTTATCGCAAGGTAATCTTCGTGGCATGGATAAGGCTGGTCAATCGAGGAACAAGGAGGTCTTCCATGGCAACAATCGAAGATTTGGCCCAAGCAGTATTTGACGGTAACACTAGTAAGTCGAAAAAACTCAGTCAAGAGCTAATCGACGACGGCATGGCCCCACTCGACGTCATCAACCAGGGCCTGGTTGCGGGCATGACCGAGGTTGGCGCTCAATTCAAGGCAGGCACCATGTTCGTGCCCGACATGATGGCAGCGGCCGAGGCTATGACCGCCGGCACCGATGTTGTCAAGCCCCTCCTGGCTGGCGACGACATGCAGTCTCTGGGCACCGTGTTCATCTGCACGGTCAAGGGCGACCTGCATGACATCGGCAAGAACCTGGTCGTCATGATGCTCGAGTCTGCTGGCTTTGACGTAATCAACGCTGGCGTCGACATCTCCCCCGAAGACATCGTTGCGGGCGTCAAAGAGCATCATCCCGACATCATTGGCATGTCCGCTCTGCTCACCACCACGATGCTTCACATGAAGGACACCATCGAGCTTCTCAAAGAAGAAGGCCTGCGCGACCAGGTGAAGGTCATCATCGGTGGCGCTCCGGTATCCCAGGACTTCGCAGACGAAATTTCCGCGGACGGCTACTCGCCCGACGCCGTGTCTGCTGCAGACCTGGCCAAGTCCCTTGTTGGTGCTGCGTAAGGCATCGAATAAGTACGTCCGATATTAAGGAGGAACCAGAGTGTATAGGACGAGAAGTTTGTACACCACCGCTGGTTTTCAGGTTAATCAGCACCTGGTCTGGCAAAGGCTAAGCGACGACCAGTCAGAAGCAATCGTAGGCCGCACGTTCGAGCTGCTCGAGCGCACGGGTGTTGACGTGTTGAGTGCAGATGCGCTGAAGGTCTATGCCGAGGCAGGATGCCATGTCGACGGCAACCGCGTACGCATTCCTACCGCTAAATCCGAATGGGCGCTCCGCTGCGCCCCTTCGCGCGTTACCCTGTGCGACCGCAATGGCAATCGCGCCATGCTGCTCGAGAACAACGAAGCTCACTGGGGTCCTGGCTACACTGCCAAGGAGTTCATTGAGCAAGAGCAGAACATGGACACCAACAACAGCAAGATTCGTCCCTTCACTATCGCTGACGTGGAGATGTACGGCAAGCTGTGCGACGCTCTGCCCAACATCAGCTTCGCCATGCCTGGCGGCTTCCCCACCGACGTTGACGAGGCGACTGCCGAAGTCCAGGTCTTCAAGACCCTGGCCAAGGCCACCAAGAAGCCCATCGTCCAGAACGTGAAGAACGCCGACCAAGCAACCAAGATCTTCGAGATGGCCGCTGCTATTGCGGGCTCTGCCGAGAAGCTCGCCATCGATCCGTTCGTGGCGCTGCATGTGGTCGTCAACGAGCCGCTGCAGATCTCTGCAGAGGCAGCCGACGTGGTCGCCTTCGCCGCTGGCCACGGCTTGCCCATCATCGTTTCCAACGAGCTGGTTTCCGGCTTCACCGCTCCGGCAGACAGCGCTGGCGTGCTCATGGTCGCGCTGGCCAACTCGATCGCCGCTTTGGTGCTCGCCCAGCTTACCGCAGAGGGCGCTTCGTTCATTACGGGCGGCTTCTTCACCAACAACGACACGGTCAACGAACTGCATCCCTACGGTTCGCCCGAAATCAGCCTGCTCGGCGGCGGTTTTGCCAACGTGCTGCGCTCTCTGCGCATCCCGTCGTTCGGCTTCGCCGGCGGCACAGATGCGAAGTGCTCCGACGCCCAGCTGGGCCGGGAAGTGGCGC
>JAFUCW010000004.1 GCA_017459485.1 Eggerthellaceae bacterium
CGTGCGGCTGTGGTGGTAATAGCGCAGAGGCGAGCGAAGGGCTGCAAGTTCTTGGGCAATCACATTCTCGTATACGGAGCCAAAGTTCACCGCCTTGTCGCCCGTAAGGGCAGCCATGGCCACCTCTGCGGGGTAGCTGGCGAAAAGCATTCCCACGTCGCTTAGATAGAGTTTGAATCGCTCCTGCTCTTCCGTGCGGGACAGCATGGGCTTGGGGTCGGTTACGTTGACGGTCTTCAAGGCGGATCGAGCTGCCACCAGCCACGCGAAGTCGTTTGCGTAGCGCTCGAATCGCGCGCCATCCTTGAGGGTCTTGAGCTGAAAGCGCTTGTTCTCCTTGTTGATCTGGGATGGCACGGCATCATAGATTGCCTTGACCTGAAAGGCTCGGTTGCCGGCATATTTGGCAATGTCCTCGCGGTACAAGGTAAGAAGGTCTGCCTGCACCTGTCGAACTGCCCCAAGGTCGTTATGCGCATCGATGCTCTTCTGGACAGCCTCTGGCATGCCCCCGATTACGAGGTATTGCCTGAACAGGTCTACAAGGAGGCCATGGATGGAGCTGTCGAGCGGCCTTTTGGTTTCATACCCCTCTTGCATCTGCTCGACGACGGATTGGGGCACCCCCCGCGCCCAGCAGAACTCTTCAAAGGTCAGAGGGGCCATATCGATGGTGTGCAAATACCCTACGGGCCACGACTTGACGCCAGTCAGCTCGACCCCCAGCATGGACCCCGACATAGCTACGTCGAACCTTCCGTCTATGGCTAGGTATTTCGAGAAGGTCACGAGGTTTTGCGCCTTCTGAACCTCATCGAAAAAGACAAGGGTTTCCCCGGGGATTACCTCATGTCCTACCGCGAGCGAGACGAGCTCGATAACCCTCTCTGCACTTGCAGCCAAACCGAAGCGCCTTTGTGCGTCCTGGTCGCGGAGGAAGTCGATCTTCACGAAGTCGCGGTACTCGTGCTTGCCGAACTCCTCCAGCAGGAATGTCTTGCCAACTTGGCGTGGGCCATCAACCAGAAGGGCCTTCTGGTGACTCTTGGATTTCCAATCAAGCAATTGGTTGTAAGCCGTGCGTTTAAGCATTTCAACTCCTTCCACTGTCACCAGGTTAGAAGCAATAATAGGAAATTTTGACACTAAATCAGAACAATATCGACTCTAAATCAGAAGAATGACGCTTATATAACGGCATTAGTTCAGAAAGAAATGCGGCAACAGCAGCACCTTTGCGTGCCGTGTTAGGTTTTCCGTTTATTTCGTTAAACGAACACTGCTCGGTTTGTTCGCCCCGAAGGCTTGGGATGAACTGGCCGGGCAAAAAGTGGGCACGAGCGGGAGCGCTGAAGAGTGCCCTCATGCCTGTGGACGGTTGGGCCTTCAGGAGCATATACTAAACATCACGTAAGTACACGTCTGCTACCGTAAGGGCACAACAGCGAGGAAGAGGTTGTCCATGAAGACGAAGAAGATACAGCTTGCGAGTATTCTGCTCGGTCTGGCTATGGCGCTGTGCTTGATGCCGGGCCTTGCAATCGCGGAAGGCTCGGACTCCGGCGCGGCGGGTGGCGGAAGCAAGCCATCGCAAGCCATTCAGGCGACGCACCTGTCCGTTTTCAGGACCGACACGGGTAAAAACCTCAACGCCAGGGTGGTCGAGGGTGACGGTACGCTCAGCTACGCCGTGACGAGCGGCAGCGACTGCATCGGCGTGGGCTCCGACGGCGCGCTCACGCTCAAGAAGGCCGGCACGGCCACCGTTGCGGTAACAGCGGCGGAAACCGACACTTATGCGGAAACATCTGTGGACGTGCCCGTTAAGGTTTACGACACCTACGAGTACGAAATCGGCTTATGGACAGTGCAGTATGCGGCAGGCGGCAGAGTTTACAATTTAAACTCGCTGGATTTAAAACTGTTCGACAAGGGCGGCAATGAAGTGGGAAGCGCCACCGTGCAGAGCCCGCCAAACGGCACTAGAGTCTAGGTGAACGC
>JAFUCW010000479.1 GCA_017459485.1 Eggerthellaceae bacterium
ATGCTCCTTCCCTAGGGTGCGACAGTCCTAGTATAGCATACATTTTGCATTCGTTTTGGATGTGAAATGCCATAACATGTGACATAATATCTGCAAGGTGCTTCGCTGCATCCGGACAGCCCCTGAAAGGGGGTGGTCGCCACTGCGAACCGTATGCTCTGCTGGCAATTTGTTTAGTCTTCGCGCGAGAACACGTAGGTCTGGCTGTCCATTTCCACTTGGAGGAGCCCTTCGTCTAGGACCATGGTGTACTCCGTGTCGTTCAGGTTAAGAATAGCGCCCGTGTCGCCCACCGCCCAAGTGCCGGGGATCTTGTCGCCAAACAAGTCGAATTCGGCCGAGCCGCTTTCCTCGACAAGCAAGGATATGGTCAGTCCCAGGTTGCTCAGCTCCGCTACCGCGTCGGCATCCTGCGAGGCATCGCTGCTTTCCGCCTCGATCGAATTCAGGTTCCAGGAACCCACATAGTCGTCCTTGCTCGAACCTTCCTGTCCCCGCCCACCGGCGCAACCCGCCAACAAGCAGGCACAGGCAACAAGCACGACCAGGGAAAACCGGACGCCCATCTTCTTCATGGTGGTTCTCCTTATGCACGCGTTCGCCAAAGGTTTTACAGGACATATTATAAGGCGCGGAAATGCAGACGGAAAGCGAATCAGACGGGTTGTCATTCTGAGCGTGGCGAAGAATCTGTTTGCTGCAGCATAGAGATCCTTCGGGCTACGCCCTCAGGATGACAATGGGGCGGACGATGTGGCTACTCGGGATGACAAAGGGGTGGCTAGCATGGCTACTCGGGATGACAATGGGGCGGACGATGTGGCTACCCGGGATGACAATGGGGCAGCCAGTATGACTGCCCCTGCATATGACAATTCTCCGTCCCCGTCCTGCCACTCTCACACATAACCAATAGTGTTATAATTGGTTATGTTATTGGTTATACTATTGGTTATATAGGCCTGCGAAAGGGACGCGATGGTTCCAAACAATCACGAAACCTCAGATGAAACAAGGGAGAAGCTTCAGCGGGAAATTGATGCGCTCCCCAAGGGCAGTGTGGTATACAAGCGCATCAACGGCAAAAGCCAGCCTTATTTGCAGTGGAGAGAAAAAGGGCGCACCAAGAGCCGCTACCTGAAAATCGGCGAACGCGACATGGTGCTTGCGCAGGTTACCCACAGGAAAGCACTCCAACAAGAACTTGCAGCCTTAAGCCAAACGCAGGCCCTGCACTCCCCCTCAGCACACACAATAGCGGGCACAAGGCACCCGTTCGGTGCCGGCATCAGCTTGGACACGTTCGAAACAAACGTCAGCACAGGCCAAGCCCTTTCGACGTTTGGTGCGCAGGTCAAAGGATGGCGGCGGCGCAATTGCTATCCCGCCCTCTGGCAGTATCTCGAAGGATCCGACGCTCGCGTATGCGTCGTCTACGGGTTACGTCGCACGGGAAAGACCACCTTGCTTGCCCAGGCGATCGGCGACATGACCGAAGAGCAGCGGATGCGTGCCGCCTATGTCAAATGCCGGAGAACAGACGACATGGGCATGCTCAACCGCGATCTTCGGCGGCTTCAGGCCCTCGGTTTTACCGCAGTGTTCATCGACGAGCTCACGCTGCTTGCAGACTTCATAACCGACGCTGCCGTTTTGTCGGACGTGTACGCCGCGCAAGGGATGCGCCTGGTGCTTTCAGGGACCGACTCGCTTGCATTTTGGCTGGCCCGCCAGGACGAACTGTACGACCGGGCAGTCATGTTGCACACCACCTTTATTCCCTTCCACGAGCACAGCCGCCTTCTTGGCACAAACGATATCGACGACTACATTGCCTATGGAGGCACGTTACGCAGGGGCGTTGCGACGGCATCGGGGGTGAGCGAAGACCTTGCTTTCGCAGACGACGAATCGACGCGCATGTATATCGACACTGCCATTGCAAAGAATGTGCAGCGGTCCCTTGCGTTCTACGAAGACGGCGGCCATTACGCGCGCCTTTCGCGCTTTTACGAAGCTGGTGAACTGACAAGCGCCATCAACCGCATCATCGAAGACATGAATCACCGGTTCGTGCGCGAAGTGGTCATGGGACCTTTCAAGTCGCACGACTATGGCATCGCTGCGCGAAACCTACGTACGTCGGACGACCCAGGGCGCCAGAGCGTGGCGCTTGACTACCTTGACCGAGATACCGTTACAGCGGCCCTTATGAAGAAGCTAGATATCCTGGATCGCAGCGACCTTTCGCTCGAGATGGACGAAGGGGACCTGGCGGTGCTGCACGACTACCTAATGCGCTTGGACCTTGTGGCGCAGTGCTCCGTGGAGACGGCGGGACGGACGCTTTCCCGCCGCGAACGGGACGTTGTCGTTCAACCCGGCATGCGGTTTTGCCAAGCCAGGGCCTTGGTGGATGCGCTTATGGAAAACGAAGACTTTGCCGGTTTGCCCGAATGGGAAAGAACCGCCATCGCACAAGCCGTCGAAGACGACGTGCGCGGACGAATGCTGGAAGACATCGTTCTATTCGAAACACAACGGGCATTGCCGCCCAATCAAAAAGCATTCCGGCTGGAATTGTCTGTG
>JAFUCW010000480.1 GCA_017459485.1 Eggerthellaceae bacterium
AACAAAACAGCGGCTATCACGAGCGCTCCAGGGGCCGAATGCGGTCCAAAGGTCGTGGCGTACTGGCTGGTTTCCCGCAAACCGTACGCAAACGCGTAAATGGCCATGAGCAGCGTGGGCTTCCAGGGAAACGAGAATCGAGCCGTCTGAGCATGGGGCCGTTCTGTGGGAGGAATCGACATGAAGCCAAGCGCACAGCATGCCAAGGAAATCAAAGGGAGCAAAAAAGACATTACGGCGTTCCATGGCGAAGCGAACCCGCGACACAGATAAAGAAGAAGTGCAGCCACCACGATGGCCGCGCAATAGTACAAGCCCACTTTGTAAGGGGGCAAGCACGAGTACAGCTCGCTCCAGAGCAGGATGATCAATGCCGTGCCCGCTCCCCCAAGCACCGACGCAGGCACGGAAAGCAGAGGCGCCGACGCTGGACTGAACAACGTCGCAAACGCCATGGCAGACCCCGTGCACATAAGAATGCCGCATGCCCAGTACGCCCAATGCTTGCGGTAAAGAGGTTCTATCTTGCGCGAAATCGCTGCGCACGCAAACAAAACAACAACCATGACGATGTCAAACACGTCATGCGTCAAGTTGCTTTCGGCGGGAAATGGGATGAACGCGCCCACGAACACCAATTCGATCCACGCGCGATAGAATGCCAGCCCCAAAAACGCAATAGGCACATAAGGCATCTTGTCGACAATCCACGCCCCAGGCAAGCGAGTAAGCTCTTCTTCGTGCGGCTCTGCATGAAGATCGCGAGCGATAGCTGTTGCATCGTCTACAACTCCAGTGGCAGTCTGATGGTCGGCTCTCTCGTTTTGCAGCTTTTGCCTATCGGCCATCGCATCCCTCCATGCACGGCACACAAACTTCATTCAATACAATACGCTATTGTAATACCCCATCCTCTTTATTCCTAGTCCAAGAGAGGAGATTCATTTCACAAAACGCCAGATGAAAGTAGGGTGATACAACTAAGGTGATGCAAACCCCCCTACCAATATCCCAACGCGCGATTTCCAACACACGCCCAAGCAGGTAGCATGCGCCAAGCAAGGAAAACGAAGGTCCTTGCACCGTATATGGAAGGACAATGCCTTCCGCATCCTACAAAGGAGGGAACATGAGCGAAAACATCTCTAGGCGTGATCTTCTCAAGTTCGGAGGCGTCGTTGGCGCCAGCGCCGCAATTGCGGGCCTTGCAGGCTGCGCAGCAGGAGCCGAAAACGCAAGCAGCGCCTCTGCCTCGAGCGCGTCTGCGTCCAGCGCTGCAGCAAGCAGCGCGGAAGCGTCCGCGAGCGCTGCGGCGTCTAGCGCTGCGGCTGCGTCGGCCGCAGGCACCACCACCGGAGCCACTTTGGCAGCGGGGCATGCACGCGAAGGATTGCCGAACTGGCTTGAGGCCCCCGCTCAAATCACCGACATCTCAGAGGAAAAGGATTTCGACATCGTGGTCGTTGGCGCAGGGGCGCCGGGCTGCCCCGCTGCGCTGATTGCCGCTGAAAACGGCGCGAAGGTGGCCTTGATCCAGAAGCAGGCGCGCGCAAACGCCTACGGCAACACCGGATCGGGCGTGGACTTGAAGAACAGCGACCCTGCCCAAGTAGCCGCACTTCTGAACCTCTGCCTGAAGCAGAACCAGTACCGCTCCGACGTCGACCTGATGAAGATGTGGTTTGACTACGGCGGAGAAGCGGTTAGCTACGTGATCGAAAAAGCCACCGAAGGCGGGGCCCAAGTGGTCGACCAGGGCAACCAGCAGCACGCACCCACGCAGGCAAAGAACGGCTGGGACAACATTACCATGGTCACCAGCTTCTTCGGTCCCAAGCCCTACAACACGGGCAATGGCATGCAGGACCTGTGCACCGTGCTTGAAAGCGCAGGCGTGGAGATCTTCTACGAAACCCCTGCTCAGCAGCTAGTCGTGAACGACTCCGGTGCGGTGACTGGCGTCATAGCGCAGGCCAAAGACGGTTCCAACATCCAGTTCAACGCCTCCAAGGGCGTCATCATGGCAACCGGCGACTACCAGTGCGACACCGACATGCTCGCCTACTACCTGCCCGACATGGTCAACCTGGAGCCCAAGCAGGACCAACGCACCGGCGATGGCCACAAAATGGTCATCTGGGCCGGCGGCTGCATGGAAAACATCGGCCATACCAAGATGCTCCACGATTTCGACGCAGGCCCCGCCTCCATGTGCGACATGCCCTTCCTTCGCACCAAGATGAGCGGCGAGCGCTTCGTGAACGAAACGGTCGAGATGTCGGTCATGAACTGCTTCTTGAATAGCGCCGAGGACGGAGGCGAATACGTACAGGTCTTCGACAACGACTACATGGAAAAGGCAGCCGAATTCCCCGGCAAGCTGGTCGACCCGGAAGAGATCCGCGTCTACATCCCCGAAGACGACGGCGTGTCGCATGACGAAGGCGTCCTGAAGGCGTTCATCAACACTCACAAAGCCGACACCATCGAAGAGCTTGCAGAGCTGCTCGAGATCAAGGACGTCGATACGTTCAAGGCAAGCATCGATCGCTGGAACGAAATCTGCGACGCCGGATCCGACCCCGACTTCGGCCTGCCTGCGCAATACCTCAAGAAGATCGACACTCCTCCGTATTGGGGTATCCACCGCCATGTGCGTTTCAGCGCGTTCTGCTCCGGCGTGAAGATCGACCGCGACCTGCAATGCCTGACCCCCGAAGGAGAGAAGATCGAAGGCCTTTACGCTATTGGCAACTGCTCGGGCGGATTCTACGGCGGCATCGACTACCCCCTCGACGTTCCTGGCATGAACCTGGGCCGCAACTACACCCAGGGCTATTGCCTGGGTCGCGCTCTTGCCACCGGCAAGTCCCTTTGGGACTTCGAGCCCGTAAAATAGCCCGCGGTAGCAAGAGCTGCATGCGAATGCAGCGTGTTACATAGCCCGGCAGTCACCCTCCCTCTGCCGGATGCGAAAAGCCTGCGAAAGCGGGCTTTTCGCATAGGACGTTAAAACCGCATGCGACGAACTCGCTGCTCTATCACGTGTTCACCCGCCGAATTTCCATCCTTCCCCACCCTGCAACGGAAGACTTCGAACATCAGCTCGTTATAGGATGAAAGAAACTCCCTTTGGAAGGTATATGCGCTTCAGAGAGAACGTGACCAGTTTCGGGCGGAATTCGGCTCATGACAACGTTTGTCGCATTTCAATGGTATCCTGAGTCCGTCGCACAATGCAGGCAGAACGGGAGAAGCCGATTTGGACTATCGGATTGTATACGCAGGAGCGCAGGCAGTCTGCGGGGCGCTTTTCCTGACCCTGCTTTACCTGCGACACGCCAACGACCGTGTTCAGCGAATCAACAAGCTCGATGTCCTCTATTGCCTGTTCCTGATCACTATCGTTCTCGACGCCATATGGATATTCATTGATGGCAGGCCCGAGTACCGCATTGGGCATATCGTTCTTGAAGTCGTGTACCTTTCGGCCATGGCCGTAGTTGGCTATCTGTGGTTCCTCTACAGCCTGGACTTCCTTCCCGCAAAGACTATGGCGTTGCGGAAATACCGCTTCATCCTCGCAATTCCCGTAATTGCAGAAATAATAATCGTCATTAGCTCGGTTAATACCGGCTTGATCTTCACGGTCGATGAAGGGGGGCACTACATCAGAGGAAGCTTGAGCATACCCGCCGTTCTGCTCCACTATGCCTACATGCTGCTGGGCTCCTACGTGGCGCTCCACTGCAGAAAGGAAGCC
>JAFUCW010000481.1 GCA_017459485.1 Eggerthellaceae bacterium
AGGATGCCTGTGTGGCAATGATGACCGTGTCGGAGCGCGACTTCTGCGCCTTGGCAGCAGCCACCGCCTTAGCTGAAGCGCTTGCAGAGGTGCCCACCACGCGAATGACGGTAGGCTTGGTGCTCAAGGCCTTTATCTGGTTGACCACCGCGTCGGTGACGTCTGTGGCGCCACCCATGACGTATACGGTCTTGGCGCCCATGCGGCGCAGCTCCGATGCCGTCTGGGGCATGAGCTCGGCTTTGCGCGTGAGCAGCATGGGAGCGGAAAGCGATCCGGCGAGTCCCGTGGCAGCGAGCATGTCCCTGTACTCGGAATTAGTGGAGGCGACCACGCCGGGCGACGTAGTGCCCAGCTTGCCCGAGATGGCGGCCATGGTGTCGTAGACGCCGGCGCCTGCCAGGCGCTCCCAAACAGCGCCGGGGATTATCTGGAAGCTTTTGACGACCGAACCGGTGAAGTTGCCCTTGCCGGTGATGGTCATCTGCGCCGTACCGACGTTGACGTTGTTGCGGTAGGCGATGGAGTAGTTGCTCGACGGAATGGTGTTGCCGTTGAGCGTGACGACAGGGCTTTGGGTGACGGCCCTGCCGGTAACCCGCACCGTTTCGTTGTAGGTTACCTTCGCAGTACTGATGTTGGTGGCCTTGACGATGTAGGTGTAGGTTTTCGTCCCTGTGTAGACGCCCTTGCCACGCACGGTAATCGTCTTGGTGCCGGCGCTGGTAAGGTCGCTTGGCCAGGTCAAGGTGTAGTCGGTGCTTTCTTTGAGGACCGTGGTGTTGAACTTGAGGGTGGGGGTCTTTTTCACGGCAGCGCCCGTGTAGGCGTACTGGTAGCCGTTGGCGGGCGTAAGGGACGCCTGCGCAAGGTTGCCTGTGACCGTGTAGGTGAACGTCTTGGTGCCGGCGTACTTTCCTTTGCCGGTGATGGTGGCTGTCTTCACGCCGGGATTCTGCGTGTCAGAGGGGTAGGTAACGGTGAAGTCCGTTCCGTAGGCCAGCGTCACCCCATTGACGCGCACGATGGGTACGGGACGGTTGGCCACGCCGCTTTTGTACGCGTAGGTGGAGGTCGAAAGCGAAACGGATGCGCCGGTAAGCATGATGGCGTCTTTCACCATGACGGTGCAGTAGGCGGTCTTGCCGCCAAGCGAAACGGTGATGGTCGCACTTCCCTGCGTACTGCCTGCAGTGACAAGGCCCGTGGAGCTGACGGCTGCGATGGCGGGGTTGGAGCTGGTCCACTTCGCTTCGCCCGTCACTACGTTTGTGGAGGGGGTGACCACCAAATTGAGCTGCTGGCTGCCATCGGGTTTCACGACGACCGAGTTCGGCGAGATGGACAGCGCCGTGACCGTGGCGCGCGCGGCGTTGCCGCTGTACACGCCGCCCTTCCAGCCGCCGTCGTACTTGGTGTTCGTGCCAGCTGTGCCCGCAGGGGTCCACTTCTTGTGCTCGCCGTAGGAACCAGTGTTGTTGCTTCTGAAATAAGAGTCCGACTTCAGGAAGTACGTGGTGTTGGGCGTGTTGGAGAAGCCCTTGTCGGGCAGGGGGTCGTCCCAAGTGACGTCAAGGTTGAACCAATAGTAGCCCGCACCCGTTCCGTTGGCAAGCGTGTCGTAGAGGCGCACGCGGTTCCAGCCGTGGTTAGCGTTGGTTACGAAGGTGGCCTGGATCCCCAGGCGCTTCATGGCGGCCATGAAGGCAAGCGAATAGCCTTCGCACACTGCACGACGGTCGACGACGGCGCCGTAGGCGTTCCAGGGGTTCCACGATCCGTAGCCCTGAGGCCCGCCCGTGTTGGCCGCAGTCATGTTGTAGGAAAGATTGCGCACCAGCCAGTCGTGCACGGCCTTGGCTTTTTCGGCGTCCGACTTGTTTGCGGGAACCCACTTGAGGACGCCCTGCATAGCCGTTTCGTAACGGCTTTTCATGGAAGAGATGGTGCCGGGCGAATAGTAGTACTGCACCAGAATCTTCGAGATTACGCCGCCGCGCGATCCTGCACCGTATTGGGCGCCTGCGTAGAACAGGTCGGGATTTTCGTTGATGACTTCTTCCACCAGGGCCTTCGCAAAGCTTGTGGCGTTGGAGGATATGGACGCCCCAATGTCGTAGACGTCGAGCACGCACCAGTTGCTCTGACCTCCTTAGGTGTCGTACTTCACGGCGGTAAGCGCCGTGTTCAAGCGGTACTTGATAGCGTTGCGTTGGGCGGTGGTGGGGGCAGTGGCTCCTGTGGAAGCGACGTTGGTAGATGGATTGGTCGCAGTGTCAGTAGCCTTGTAGTTGCCGTTTTGCATCAGGTTAAGCGGCTCGGATCCAAGCGTGATGACCTCGTTTGCAGACGAGGAGCTTGCGGCCGTGGAAGGAACGGCAGGCGATGCAGAAGCAGATGCGCCTGTGCCGGAAGAGCCACTTGAAGAGCTGGTAGTGCTGCCAATGGTGTATTGCTTTGCGCTTTCGCTGGCAGCCAGCCCCGTAGTGGGGAAGAGGCCAAGGACAAGAACTATCGACAGGAAAATCTTCACTGCTTTACTGGACAGCGTCGAATGGCGGGCATTGCGTGCAGCCCTGATGCTATGTTGACTACGCATGTTCATGCTCATGTTCCTTATTTGCGTATACGTTTTCAAACGTGCAGCCATCTTGTCGTGCAAGAAAAAGGGAGCAAGTATGCGTATAGAAAGTGCGGTTGAGCACCCTGTTTCTGTGCACCTGTATTATACCTTGAAACACCCTAGAATGGCTAGAGTTAAAAACCTACTTATCTAGGGTAATTTGACTCTTTGAATGCATTATTCAGAAAAAATACTTATTTCGCTTGGATGCCTGGTCACACGCCTATTTGAAGACGACTTTCCGGTAGAGCACGAAGTTCCAAAGAACAATGCAGACCATCGTGGCAAGCTTTGCTACAAGCGAAGGCCAGCCGACATCGACCAGCGCGCGGATCGCGAGCGTGGAAAACGTCGTGTTGAATGCGAAGAGCAACACATAGAGCGCTAGGCTGCGCACGGGATTCGATGTGCTTTTGAACGTGACATTGCGGTTGAACAGGAAGTTTAAGGCAGTGGCGGTGACCACGGCAATGACGTTGGAAGGTTCGATGGGAAGCCCTGCCAATTGGTAGAGCCCCTGGAAGAGCACCAACTCAAGCAGGGCCGACCCTCCGCCCGCAAGCAAGTAAAGCATCCCTTGGCGCTGAAGGGGGTTGGCTGATTCAGGAACGTCTGTCATTGCTGGCGTTCGCTTCGCCCAGGGCAGTCATGCTGCGCTTGCGTTTCGTTGCCGTATGCGCATTTTCCGCGTTCGATCGTCTTGCGTACCAGGTAGATGGGTCGTTGCTTTTCTTGGATGTAGGAGCGCGCCAGGTATTCGCCAATAGTGCCGATGGCAAGGAACTGCCCGCCGCCCATAAGCAGGATAAGGCCAATGGTCGACGCGTAGCCCGGAACGTCGATGCCGTTTACCAGCGTATGCACGACGAGCACGATAAGGTAGATTACGGCCACGATCGAAACCGTTATGCCCAGTAGGAAGATGGCGTGCAGCGGTTGGGTGGTAAACGAGAGAAGCCCTTCGAAAGCGTACTTGAAAAGGGAAGTGATCGTCCACTTCGACGTGCCAGTGGTGCGTTCGTCGGGCGTGTAAGGCATGGGCAAGGTGTTGAATCCGACCCAGGCGAAGATGCCCTTCGAAAACCGATGGTATTCGGGGAGCTCGAGAATAGCGTCGGCGACGTAGCGCTTGAAAACGCGGAAGTCGCTGGCATTCTCTATGACGCTTGAGCGTGCCGCTTTGGCGAACACGCGATAGAAGCTTTTTTTCAAGGCGGAGACCAGCGCGTTCTCGCGGCGATTTTCCTGGTAGGCTGCCACACAGTCGTACTCGTCGTTTTCCGCAAGTGCTTCGAGCATCTTGCGCGCCATGGCGGGGGGTTGCTGGAGGTCGGCGTCGACGATGCCGACATAGTCGGCATCGGATGCCCTGAGCCCGGCATAGATGACTGCCTCTTTGCCGAAGTTGCGCGAAAACTGGATGCCAAAAACGTTGTCGTGCTCTTTCGCCAGGGTTTCGATGCGGGAATAGGTTTCGTCGCTGCTCCCATCATCGATCATGATGAGCCTCCAGGAAAATGAGCTGCCGGCGAATGCTTCAGCGAATGCTTGATAGAGAGCAAAAAGGCTCTCCTGTTCGTTGTAGCACGGTATTATGAAGTCTGCGCGCTCCACGGCGGCGGCCGCTCCTTTCGTGGTCCGCCAGATTA
>JAFUCW010000482.1 GCA_017459485.1 Eggerthellaceae bacterium
CGCCATCGACCCGATCGAAGCGCACATCGCCGCCGCCTTTCCCGAACGGCGCGCCTACACGGCATGGCTGAGCGGTCGCGTGATCGAAAAAGTGCGTGCTGAGCGTGGCGAAATGCACGACACCCTCGAGCAGGCCCTCGATCGCATCGAATCCGATGGCGTGGACGACCTTGTCGTCCAGCCTACGTGCCTGATGCAGGGCTTCGAAATGCGTCGCGTGCGCGAAACGCTTTGCCGCTGGGCCAAGCCAGACGTCTCCGTGCGCCTGGGGTCTCCGCTGCTTGACACGCAGGATGACCGAAAAGCGCTCGCAGCCATCCTTTCGGGCGAATACTCCTGCATTGCGCAAAGCGACGTACTACTGTTCATGGGCCATGGGTCTGCCACGGGCGGAAACGACGTGTTCACGCAGATAGAGACGGAGTTCGCCAACCTTGGGCACGAGCATTTCATGGTTGCCACCGTCGAAGGGACGCCCACGTTCGAAGACGTCCTTGCGCGCATTGAAGGACGCGCTCCCGCATGCGTTCATCTGGTCCCACTCATGATCGTAGCCGGCGAGCACGCCACCGTCGACATGGCGGGTGGCGGCCCCGATTCGTGGGCTAACCAACTGACGGCGCGTGGCTTCGAAGTCGACTGCATTATTCGCGGGCTTGGCGAATATCCCGCCGTACGCGAACTGATCGCAGAGCACGCACGCAACGCCAGGCCCCTTGAAGGAGAGACGCGCTCGTAGCATGCCTGTACGCGTTCGACAGAGTACCTTGAACAAGGAACGGGTTTTTGCCCCCGTGAAGCGGCATCCCGACAGCGGACCGTGTGCAGAAGGCTTCGAAACCTCGAAGCAGAGGCCCATCCTCCGGGTCGTCCTGCTGCTCCTGGCCGCGCTGTGCGTCTTCTCCTTCGCGCCTGCGGCGTTTGCCGACGAGGAGCACAGCCAAGTGGCAGAGACGTCCGAAATGGCAGCAGCGCTTGAGCTGGGCGTCCCCGGCATGGAGCCCATAGAAGCGCATGACGTCAAACCCGGCACGTACTCTGTTGAAGTGGAGTCCTCGTCGGCGTTCTTCAAGATAGTTTCAGCCCAGCTTTCCGTGGACGACGATTCCATGGAAGCGCGCATAACCCTCCGCTCGTCAAGCTACACGCTCGTATATCCAGGCACAGGCGAGCTGGCAGCCGCCGCGCCTGCCAGCGACTACATCCCGTTCAACGACACGGACAAGACCTTCACCATCCCCGTCGAAGCACTTGACGACACCATGGACTGCGCTGCATTCTCCAAGAACCGCCGCAAGTGGTACGACCGCAAACTGCTGTTCCGCGCCGATTCGCTCCCGGACGAGGCACTTCTTGTAGATCTGCCAAGTTACGACCACGACGGCCAAAAGGAAGGCACCGAAAAGCTCCAGGAGGAACCCGACGACGATGGCGCCGCACTTGCGCCTTCTGAACCCGTGCAGGTCGACGTGCCCGATGGCGAGTACTCGATAGAAGTCGACATGACCGGCGGCAGCGGACGCGCCCAGGAAAGCTCCCCCACCTGGCTTGAGGTTGAAGACGGACGTGCATGGGCACGGCTGCTCTGGAGCAGTCCCTACTACGACTACATGGTCGTGGGCGGCACACGCTACGACAACCAGACGACCGACGGATCGAACTCGACGTTCAGAATACCCATCACGGCGCTTGACGAAGAAATCGACGTGGTGGCCGACACAACCGCCATGGGCGACCCGGTGGAAATCGACTATCATCTTACGTTCTACTCCGCCACGATAGGAGAGAAGAACCTCATACCGCAAGAAGCCGCGATCCTAGTACTCGAACTGGCCCTTGCCATCATTGTGGTGGGCGGCATACTAAACTATATTCTTAAAAAACGAAGGAAGCAGTAGACCATGACCGACGAGAGCACTCCGACCGACCCCGAACAATCCGACGAAGCTCCACAGCTCATCGCAGCCCAACGCAACCTTATCTACATGGTAGGCACCGACCACACGATTGCACCTGCAGACGTGCGTGAGGCGTTCACTTTGCAAGCAGACGATCGACCGCGCGCCTTGGCCCTTGCGCGCGACCTGCTTGGAGCATCGGGGGTTGCAATTATTTCAACCTGCAACCGCACGGAGCTGTGGGCGAGCTTCGACAACGTCGAGGCTCCGAAGGCGCTCATGGAAGAAGACGGCACGCCTTCCGAAGACGACCCGTTCCTTTCGGCGCTGTGCCAAGCCCACGGCTTGGACGCGTCTGCGTACACGCACTATGCCACGATTCGCTCCGACGAAGATGCGGTCGAGCACCTGTTCAACGTGGCCTGCGGCCTAAAATCCGCCATAATGGCAGAGGACCAGATCATCTCGCAAGTCAAACACGCTATTGCCTATTCACGCGAGCAGGGCCTGGCAGACAGCTGCCTGGAGGTTCTGTTCCGCCAGGCCGTCACCGCGTCAAAGCACGTCAAAAGCGGCGTGCGCTTCACGCGCGCGTACACCACCGCAGTCGAGCAGGCGCTCGGCGTCCTGGACGAGCGGGGCGTGGACCTTTCGAAGGCCACCTGCATGGTCATCGGCAACGGGGAATATGGCAAACTCGCGGCAAGCACTCTTGCCGGGCGCGGGGCGCGCGTATTCGTGACGGTGCGCCAGTACACTCACGGATACGTTTCCATCCCGGAAGGCTGCGGATCCATTCCCTACGCAGACCGTTACAAGGCACTCGATACGTGCGACATAGTGATGAGCGCCACCACAAGCCCGCACTTCACGCTTGTCCGCAGCGATTTCGAAGAGCACCACCAAGGCAGCACGTTCGTGTTCGACCTGGCCATCCCACGCGACGCAGACCCCGGCATCGCCGAAATCGAAGGGTGCGAGCTGTTCGGCATCGACGACTTCTCCACGGAGATCGGAACGGAAAACACCCAGGCCATCGCCGAAGCGGAAGAGATCCTGGAAGAGGGCATGGGAGAGTTCTGGAGCTGGATAGCGCGGCGCACGTCGGCGAAATCGGGCCCCGAAGAGGGAGCCTTCTTTCCCCTTTTCGTGAATCTCAACAGCAAGCATGCCCTGTTCGTGGGCGGCGGCACCATCGCGCTTAGGCGCATCCGCACGCTCCTGCCGTTCGTGGGCAGCGTCGACGTGGTAGCGCCCGAAGTCACGCCCGAAGTGCAGACCATGGCGGATACGGGAGCGGTGAACCTGCGGCTGCAAGCGTATGCGCCCGAGTGCCTGGAAGGGGCCGACATCGTCTTCGCATGCACCAACGACGCGTGCTTGAACGCCGAAATCGCGCATCTTTGCCACGAGCAAGGGCGCATGGTCAGCGTGAGTAGCGACCGCCATCTGTGCGACTTCTACTATCCTGGTGTAGTACAACGCGACAACATCGTCGTCGGGATAAGCGCAGGCGGCAAAGACCATCGGCGCGTCCGGCAGTTGCGCGGACGCATTGCTCGGCTTCTGGAAGAGGAGGACATCTAGTGGGTGCGGATCGCGTGGTCATCGGCAGCCGGGAAAGCCTGCTTGCCGTGGCGCAGAGCAACTTGGTCATCGATTTTTTGCGTGCGGCGCATCCTGGACTGGACGTGGAGCTTGCCACGTTCAAGACCACCGGCGACAAGATCTTGGACCGTCGCCTTGACCAGATCGGCGGCAAGGGGCTGTTCGTGAAGGAGCTCGACGACGCTTTGCGCGCAGGCAAGTGCGACTACACCGTGCACAGCTGCAAAGACCTTCCCATGGAAGCGCCAGGCGACTTGCCGATCGTGTGCTTCTCTGCGCGCGAAGACCCGCGCGACGTGCTCGTCTTCCCATGCGGAGCGGAAGAGCCCGACTTTTCCTTGCCCGTGGGAACCAGCTCGCTTCGGCGCGAGCTGCAGCTGCGACGTCTGCTTCCCCAAGCACAGTTCGAAAGCGTGCGCGGCAACCTGCAAACGCGTTTGCGCAAGCTCGACGAAGGACAGTACGGATGCCTTGTGCTTGCGGCGGCGGGCCTGAAACGGCTGGGGCTGGAAGAGCGCATCGGGCGCTATTTGGAGCCCGACAAGGTCATTCCCTCTGCGGCGCAGGGCGTCATTGCCGTACAGGGCCGCACCGACGCCGATGCCGATCTGTTAGACGGGTTCGCGTCCCACGATGCCTTCGTGACAACCTCCGCCGAACGTGCATTCGTGGCATATTTGGACGGAGGCTGTTCGAGCCCGATTGCCGCGTATGCCGAAACAGAAGATGGAAACGTCGTGCTGCGTGCGCTCTACTATGACGAAGAGACGCGCGTTGCACGGCGCGGGACCATCTACGGCAGCGCCGGCGATGCCGTGCCCATGGCCGAAGCGCTGGCGGATGCCCTACGCTCCGGCGGAGGAGAGGAACTGTAAGTGAAAGGCCGGCTGCACCCCTATAGCCTTTCCCAACACGCAACCGACAGCAAGGAGCAACATGTCTGACACAGGTAAAGTTTGGCTGGTAGGCGCCGGACCCGGAGACGCGGGGCTCTTCACACGTAAAGGCTACGACGTGCTGCAAGCCGCCGACGTGGTGGTCTACGACAGCCTGGTCGGCGACGGCGTGCTGGCCATGGTGCCGGAAGGCGCACGCTGCATCGACGTGGGCAAGCGCGCGGCCAACCACACCATGCCCCAAGAGCAAATCGACCAGGTGCTTCTGGACGAAGCCCTGGCAGGCAATCGCGTCGTGCGCCTGAAGGGAGGCGACCCCTTCCTGTTCGGGCGCGGCGGCGAAGAGCTCGAACTGCTCACCAAAAACAACGTGCCTTACGAAGTGGTGCCGGGCATTACTTCGGCCATCGCCGTGCCGGCTTACAACGGCATTCCCGTCACGCACCGCGACTTCACGTCTTCGCTGCACATCATCACCGGCCACAAGCGCGCCGGCGCTAGCTACGACATCGACTTCGACGCACTCGTGCGCACGAAAGGCACGCTCGTGGTCCTTATGGGCGTGCGCTCCCTACCCGACATCGTTGCGGGCCTGACCGGCGCAGGCATGGACGCTGCCACCCCCGCTGCCGTGCTGCAGGAGGGAACCACCGCTGGGCAGCGCCGTGCGGTCGCAACGCTTAGCACGCTTGAGCAGGCTGTCCAGGACGCGGGCATTCAGGCTCCTGCCATCATCGTGGTCGGAGACGTGTGCGAGCTCGCCGAACAGTTTGCCTGGTATGAGAAGCTACCTTTGGCAGGATGCAAGGTGGTTGTCACGCGCCCGAAGGAACTGGTGTCGACCATGTCGGAGCGCCTGCGGACAGCGGGCGCCGAAGTGCTCGAAATCCCATCCATAGCCACGGTGCCCTTCGATACGAACCCCGCACTCGACGAAGCGATCGCCGCACTCGACACCTACAGTTGGATCGTGCTCACCAGCCCCTCTGGCGCAGACATCTTCTTCGATGCGCTCGGTGCCGCGAAAGCCGACGTGCGCCGCCTAGCCTCTTGCAAGGTTGCCGCCCTGGGGTCGGGCACGGCCAAGGCGCTCGCAGCCCATGGCATCCAGGCAGACTTCGTGCCTTCGCATGCCACGGGCGAAACGTTGGGCGCCGAGCTGGCAAAGACTGCCGCGCCGGGTAGCCGCATTCTTATCCCCCGCGCCGCCATTGGAGGACAGGAACTGGTGGAAGCTCTTGCGGACTTCACCGTTGACGACGTTGCCACCTACGACACTGTCGCACTCGAAGGCGGCCTGGTGGACCTGTCGGGACAGTTCGAATCCGGCCGCATTTTCTGCGCAGCGTTCACCAGCTCTTCAGGCGTGACGGCGTTTGCCAAGGCGCATCCAGGCTTGGATATGAGCCTAGTGCAAGCCGCATGCATCGGAGAGAAGACGCGCGAAACAGCCAATACATTGGGCATGCGCACCTGGATGGCCGCCGAGCCTTCCATCGACAGCCTGCTTGACCTGATCGTCGAGCAGTTCACGGCAAGCAAGGAATAAGGGGTTCTGCGTTCCTGCTCCAAAGGAAGCAAAGCCCTCTTCACACAGAGAGGAGACCGGACATGGATCTGCTGCAACGCTCCCGCCGCCTGCGCGGCACCGAAACCCTGCGCCGTATGGTGCGCGAAACGCGCGTCAGCGCCGCGTCGCTCATCTACCCCGCATTCGTCTGCGAAGGCACCGGCGTGAAAGAGGAAGTGCCCTCGATGCCCAGGCAATTCCGCTGGTCGCTGGACACGCTCCCCCACAAGCTCGAAGAGCTTTCCAACGCTGGCGTGAACGCCATCATGCTTTTCGGCATTCCCGCGGAAAAGGACGAAGTGGGCTCAGGCGCTTACGCCGAAGACGGTATCGTGCAGCGCGCGCTCGAGGTGTGCAAGCGCGAAGCGCCGCAGATCTACCGCATCACCGACGTGTGTTTGTGCGAGTACACGAGCCACGGCCACTGCGGCATGCTTGCAGGAGACACGGTCGACAACGACCCGTCCGTAGACCTACTGGCTCTGACTGCCGTGTCGCACGCGGCCGCTGGTGCCGACATGGTTGCTCCCTCCGACATGATGGATGGCCGCGTGCTGGGCATCCGCAACGCGCTCGACTTCGCAGGCTTCGCTCACACGCCGATCATGTCCTACTCTGTGAAGTATGCTTCTGCCTTCTACGGGCCCTTCCGCGAAGCGGCCGACTCCGCGCCTGCGTTCGGCGACCGTCGCAGCTACCAAATGGATGTGCATAACCGCCGCGAAGGCGTGAAGAAGGCGTTGCAGGACGTGGAGCAAGGCGCCGACATCGTCATGGTCAAGCCCGCCATGAGCTTCCTTGACCTGGTGCGCGAAGTCTACGATGCCGTCAACGTTCCTGTTGCCGCCTACAGTGTGAGCGGCGAGTACGCCATGGTGAAGGCCGCTGCTGCTGCGGGGTGGATCGACGAGCGCCGCATCGTGGGCGAGATGGCCGCCTCAGCCTTCCGCGCGGGCGCCAGCATCTACCTGACCTACTATGCCGAACTGATCGCCAAGCTGATCGAAGAGGGCGAAATCGGGTAAGCGAACGGACACGGAGAGCACGCCTTCGAATGTGCATGCACCAAAAGTGCCCGTGCCAGGGCGCCCCTCCATGCAATCGTAGCGGGATGGCGCGGGGCACCGCAGTCGGCGCATGTGGCAGAAAACGGCCTTAGTGTACGGGAATCGAGAGTTTCACGCCCCCTTTCCCCAGTTTGTGGCAGATAAGGGCCTTATTCAACGAGATTCGCCCCTTCGAAGGACCTGCAGGAAAGCGCGACCTGGGGCTATGCCGAACGAAACTCCCCGTTCCCGTACACTAAGGCCCCTTTGTGCCACGAGGGAGAGCGCGACCTGGGGCTATGCTGAACGAAACTCCCCGGTCCCGTACATTAAAGCCCACTTTTGACACAAATGCACGGAGACGAGGCCGAACTCCTCCAACTCCAA
>JAFUCW010000483.1 GCA_017459485.1 Eggerthellaceae bacterium
CACGCATCGGCCGGCGCGAAGGCGAATAAGAACCTGATCAAGTCGAGCTATGCCGGTCTTACGAAAGTGAACGGCAGCTACTACTTCTACAAGTCGGGCAGCCCGTTGAAGAGCACGTGGAAAAAGGTTAACGGCAAAACGTACTACTTCAAGGTGCGAGCGTACCGCGCGGACATCCCCGCGACCGCCCTCGTAGGCGACTTGGGCAAGGTCGTGTACGGAAAGTACAGCTCGCCCGTTGCGACGAAGCCCGCCGCGTCCCTGACGGCTGCGGCCACCAAGCCGGGCCTGGCTACGTCCGCAGCGGCAGGCGTCACGCTTCGCACCCAGGCGGCGGCGAGCGCCCTGTCCGACCCGAACGTGCAAGACGCGTTCGACAGCTGCAGGGTGTACCTGCGCCAGATCAAGGGCAAGAAGGGCTACGCCACGGGAACCCTGAAAGGCGACCTCAACAAGATGAAGGGCGTGGTCGACAACCTCAGCGCCTACGCTGACTAGCAGAAGTCGGATCGGGCCAAGGAGACATACGACGCGCTCAACAACGTCAACACCCCGTCCGACTGGACGACAGAGGCGGTGTGGCAGACCAACGCCGGCCTGAACCAGGTCACCGTGAAGTGGGGCGTCCCCGCCAACGCCAAGCGCGATGGAGTGGACATGCAGCACTGGCGCGTCTCGTGGCGCAAGCTCGGCGACGAGAAGTGGAGCGGCCCCGAGACCATGGCCTACAGCAGCTCTCCGTACGCCGCGAGGGAGTACACCATAAAGGGCCTCGAGCAGGGCACCACCTACGAGGTGCGCGTGGGCTACCGCTACCAGGTCGGCGGAGACGGGGGCAGCTACGTGACCGTGGAAGACTGGCGCAGCTGCACGGCGACGACGGGCATGACCCTCACCTTCGGAGAGTCGAGCTTCGACTACCACTTCACCTCCCACAACGAAAGCAGGGCCGCCCTCGAGGCGAGCGTCGCGGGTCCGAAGGCGTTTGATAACTATACGACCCAGTTCTGGTACGAGTGGTACGTCACCCCGGGCGCCAAGCTCAACGCGACTGCGGCGAACGAATGGTATAAGGATAGCGTTCGTAGTTACGTTCAGCAGATGGGCAACCAGCTTTCCACGAATTACGGTGCCAAAGATCATGGTTATGCGAATACGGGTGCCGGGTCATATGACGGTCTTGGGCTGAGGAACGGGAACGCCGTGGCGACCGTGGGGGTGCGCACCGTCTTCCGCTCTACCTCCCGCGATTCAAAATATAACCTCATAGAGACTGTGGCCAAGTCCGGCTGGTCCACGAAGCACGTCGTGGCCGACCCGCAGTTCCGCATCGGGAAGGACATCGTCTCCAACTACAAAGTCACCGGCTTCACCGTCGAGATCCCGCCGCTGAAGGGCGCGCAGTCCTACACCATCTACCTCGGGAAGCGCAAGTCCGCCAACAGCAGCAAGGTGACGGGCTGGAAGGCCGCCGGCACCTTCGCAGCCAAGAGCGGGAAGACCACGAAGGCGGTCGTCAGCAAGTACGGGGGAAAGAAGGCCAAGTTCTCCCTCAGAGGCAAGTGGGCCGTGAAGGTCGTCACGAACACGAAGTACGGCAGCAGCCCCGGCGATTTCTGGCGCGGCTACTGGCTCAAATCTCGCATCACCAAAGACCTGGCGTGCCTCGACAAAGTGGCCAAGTACCATTTGTCCTGGACCCAGCGTTTGCGTTTCTATTTCCAATACACCGGGCGCACGACGCTCAATGCGGCGGACAAGGAACGTGTCCGACATATCGTGCGTTTTTGTGAGGGCCGGGAATGACTGATTTTATCGCCGAAGCTGACCG
>JAFUCW010000484.1 GCA_017459485.1 Eggerthellaceae bacterium
CATCGAATTGTCCAAGGCCTCCCTCAAGGGAGACTCCGACGTGCGGTTGGCTGCGCAGCGAAACCTCATATTCGTGCTCGACCAGGCACTTCGTCTGCTCCATCCTGCCATGCCGTTCGTGACCGAGTCCATATGGGAGCAACTGCCCACAAGCGTTGGCCAGGAATCGCTCATGGTATCCGCCTGGCCCGAGCCCGACTCGCTTGCGCAGTGGATAGACGACGACGCGGAGCAGTCCATCGGCCTTACCGTTGCGGTCGTGTCGGCCGTCCGCGCCACGCGCGCCCGCTACGGTCTTTCGCCCAAGGCTCAGATAGCTGTTTCGGTCAAAGCCTCGGAGCAGGATGCCCAGGCGCTGTCCAGCCAGTCGGACCTGGTTAGGTCCCTTGCGAACCTCAGTTCGCTCGAGGTTGGGCCCCAGGTCGTGCGCCCGGCTGAAAGCGCGGCTTCTGTCGATTCTGGGTGCGAAATCTACTGCGTGCTTTCGGGCATGGTGGATTTCGAAGCCGAGCGTGCGCGTCTCGAAAAAGAGCGTGGAGCAGTGCAAAAGGACATCGAAAAGCTGACCAAGAAGCTGTCCAACCCCGGCTATTTGGCCAAAGCCGCCCAGGAGATCATCGATAAAGACACGGCAAAACGTGCAGAATTAGAAGACCAGTTGACAAGATTGAACACCCAGCTTTCCGAACTGGTATAATAGTCGTTTGTATGTGTAGCTAGAGGTAAGTCAGAGGAACTGAACAACATGAACGAATTGCTCTCGCAGATTCTCACGCCTGAAGTCCAGCAGGCATTTTCCATCATGGTCGCCATGCTGGTTGTCCTCCATGCACTTGTGGTCATCTGGGTTGCACGCGATGCGTACCAGCGTGGTACCTGGTGGTGGCTTTGGGCCATCGTCGCTTTGGTGCCGGTGGTCGGTGTGTTTGCCTACATCCTTCTTCGTCCCCAGCTGCTTGCGGTCGACCGCGAGGAGCAAGAGCTCGAAGTTGCCATCAAGCAGCGCCAGCTCATGAAGTACGGAGAATGCGCTAACTGCGGATATCCCGTCGAAGCCGACTACGTGATCTGCCCCAATTGCCACCAGCGCCTGAAGAACCTTTGCAGCACATGCAACCACGCGCTCGACCCCGCATGGACCGTGTGCCCCTATTGCGCGACCCAGGTGGGTCAATCGCGCCGCTCTGGTTCGGTGCATCGAACTGCCAATTAGTGTAAGAGGGCGAAAACCTGTTTCGCCTTATGGACTGACACATAAGGCGTAAAGGACGTTTCACCCTGACCCTTTGCGAAATCAACCCGCAAAGGGATACGTTTGCAGACGCTTTGTATGCGTCCGGGAGACAAGGAGTCAATCATGAATGTAATCCTTCCAGATGGTTCGTCCAAAGAGGTCAACGAAGGGGCTACCGTCGCCGACGTTGCTGCTTCGATTGGCGCCGGCCTTGCCAAGGCTGCGATCTGCGGAAAGATCGATGGGGAGCTTGTAGATCTGACCGCTCCGGTAATGGATGGGTCGCGTGTGGAGATCGTTACCGACAAGTCGCAGGAGGCCCTTAGCATCTTGCGCCATTCCTGCGCCCATGTGATGGCGGAGGCTGTCCAGGTCCTGTTCCCTGGCGTGCAGATCGCCTTCGGCCCGCAGACCGACGACGGCTTCTTCTACGACTTCGGGCTTGACAGCACCATTTCATCCGACGACTTCGAGGCGATCGAGGCGAAGATGGCGGAAATCGTCGAGCGCGACGAGCCCTTCGTGCGCGAAGTGGTCACACGGGAGCAGGCGAAGGAAATCTTCGCCGACCAGAAGTTTAAATTAGAGCACATAGACGACTTTGGCGAAGACGAGGCCATTTCGGTGTATCGCCATGGGTCCTTCGTCGACCTCTGCAGCGGGCCCCACCTGCCCACGGCGGGAAGAATCGGCGCATTCAAGCTGATGAAGATCGCCGGTGCGTATTGGAAGGGCGACGCCGAAAACGAGCAGCTGCAGCGCATCTATGGCACGGCGTTCTTCAAGCAGAAGGACCTTGACGCCTACCTACACAATCTCGAAGAGGCCGAGAAGCGCGACCATCGCAAACTCGGCCGCGAACTGGGCATCTACATGATGGACGACATGGCGGGCGTGGGCCTGCCCATGTACCTTCCGGCTGGCGCGCGCGTTATTCGCCTGCTGCAGGAATGGCTGCGCCGGGAATTGTACCGCCGTGGCTACGAAGAGGTCATCACGCCTCATATCTACAAGGCGGACGTTTGGAAGACCTCCGGGCATTACGGCTTCTATCACGAGAACATGTACTTCTTCCACATAAACGAAGGCTCAGACGAAGAGCCGCGCTTGAGCGAATACGGCGTGAAGCCCATGAACTGCCCAGGTCATGTGATGCTGTACAAGAACTCCATCCACAGCTACCGCGAAATGCCCATCAGGTTCTTTGAGTTCGGAACCGTCTACCGCCACGAGCTTTCGGGTGCGGTCCATGGGCTCATGCGCGCGCGGGGCTTCACGCAAGACGACGCGCACGTGTTTTGCCGCGAGGATCAGGTGGTAGACGAGGTGCTTGCCATTCTGGACTTGGCCGACAACATCATGTCCGAGTTCGGCTTCGAATACGCGGCAGAGATATCCACGCGTCCGGAGAAGTCCATCGGCACCGACGAGATGTGGGAGAAGGCGGAAAGCTTCCTGCGCACCGCCATCGAGCAGCGTGGCATTCCCTACGAAATCAATCCTGGCGACGGCGCATTCTACGGACCGAAAATCGATATCAAGGTGAAAGACGCCATCGGCCGTTGGTGGCAGTGCTCGACGGTGCAGGTCGACTTCAACCTTCCCGAGCGCTTCGACATGACCTACCGCACGGCAGACAACTCCGAAGAGCGTCCTTGGATGCTCCACCGTGCCCTGTTCGGCTCCATCGAACGTTTCTTAGGGATTCTGATCGAGCACACGACGGGCAACCTGCCTTTGTGGCTCGCTCCGACGCAGGCTGCTGTCGTTCCCATTGCGGACCGTCATCTGGATGCGGCACACGACATAGCTGCCCGCATTCGCGGCATCGAGGGACGCGTCGAGGTGTACGAGCAGAACGAGCCCATGCGCGTGAAGATCGCGAAAGCTCAAGCTGCCAAAGTGCCGCTCATGCTCGTTGTCGGCGACAAGGAAATCGAAGAGGGAACGGTCAGCCTGAGGACGCGCGAGGGCGGAGACCAGGGCAGCGTTCCCGTTGAAGACGTGCTGAAGGCAATTGAGGATGCCCGCATCCGCTAAACGCTCTCTTGCCCGTTCGGGCAAGTCGCTTGCCTTGGTGCTGGCGGTTGCGGTTGCGCTGATCGCGGTTCCAGCGTGTGCGAGACCGCATGTCGTAGGCAGCACTAGCGCTCCTGCCGATACGGTCGGCTCCTCTACGAGTGCTCTTCAAGACGACCCGTCCTTAGCTGCGGGCAGGTCGTCTTCATTGCTTGCGCAGAATTCCTCGAGTAGTTCTGGCCAATCGAAGGCAAACGCTTCTTCCGATGACGAAGGGAGCTCAGCTTGGGAAGGGCTTTCCGAGGATGATGGGGACGACGACGATGTGCTTGCACGTGCCTTTGCAAACCCCGTTGACTTCAATTCCGCCGTTCAGGACTACCCTCAGATCCCCGAAGTGGCCGGGGGGTGCGAAGTCGCCTCGATGGTTCGGTGCTTCGCGCAATGGGGCACGATGTGACTGCCACGCAGTTCGTCGACGAGTACCTCTTGCGCGTTCCCGGTGAGCGCGACATGGTCAATGGCTATCTTGGCGACCCCTATAACAGGGGAGCGGCTTTCCCCCCATCATGGTGCGTGCGGGCAATGCGTTTCTGGCGGCGCAGGACAGCGAATGGCGTTTTGCCGAGCGACGAGGTCAGGCGTTTTCCCGCTTGCTCGATGTGGTGAGCACCGGAAGGCCCGTCCTTGTTTGGTCCACCATGGACATGGCGCCTGTTCTCCATACGGAGACGCGTGTGGGAAACTATAATTGGTACGACAACGAGCATTGTGTCGTTGTCTGCGGCCAGACCGAAGAAGGCAAGCTTCGCGTCATGGATCCCCTTGCCGGGATGGTGGAGCGCGAACGCGGACCTTTCGAGGGCATTTACAACGATTGTGGAAAAATGGCCGTTACCCTGTCGCGGGTTATAATCGATGAAGTTGAAGTAGTCGAACTTATCGCGCAGGAGGATGGTCAAAATGGCGAACGGCCGCAAGATGGTGCTTCATAGGATTTTTGCCTGGTCGGCGGTAGTATGCCTGGTGCTTGCCATGTACACGGGCTACAACAAGAACTAGCAATTGCTCGTTACCCGTTTGTGGCGATGGGCATTCCAGCGCCGGCATTTGCACGTTACTTGCAAAGGGTGACCTTGTCACCGCGGCGAGTCGTGCATGGGTGTATAGTTGCACGCGTCATACGGATTTGGGGCGTGTGCCCAAAGCTTGAGAAGGAGAACGAACATGGCAGAGCACATTACCACCGCAGAGTTCGATTCGAAGGTGCTTCAATCTTCGAAACCGGTTCTCGTCGATTTTTTCGCCGAATGGTGCGGTCCTTGCAAGGCAATGGGCCCGGTAATCGACGAATTGGCAGGCGAACTTGCAGGGGACGTTGACGTCTACAAGCTCAACGTCGACGAAAACCCCGAGATAGCCCAGCGCTATCGCGTCATGAGCATTCCCACCTTGATTGTGTTCGAGAATGGGGAAGTGAAGGAGCAGACGCTTGGAGCGCAGCCTAAGCAGGCGCTGCTGCAGCTCCTGGGCAAGTAGACCTGCATCCGACGGGGAGCATCCCCGAAATCGTTGACAAAGGTTGTTGTCGTGTGCATGGCACGACAGCAGCCTTTGTCGTTTGCCAATGCTCTATAATGCTTCTGCTCAAGAGAAAACGGACAAAGACAAGAGGGCGTGTCGACAATGTTGGAAATTGCGAAACTGGAAAAGATAATCAGCGCGTACGAAGAGCTTGGCGAGCGGATGGGCGATCCCGCCGTTTTGTCGGACCAAAAGGAGTACACGCGCCTCGCGAAAGAGTACTCCAATCAGGGGCCTCTGGCCTTGGCTGCCCAGAAATACGTGGGCGACGTGCGCGACCTTGC
>JAFUCW010000043.1 GCA_017459485.1 Eggerthellaceae bacterium
AGCGCATCCGCGAGATCTGCGACACCTACGGCTTCGACGTGGATCCCGACCAGACGGTCTACGACATCTATCGCGAGGGCGCCTACAAGGCCAAGGAGCGCGTCGATTCAATCGTCAACTACGTGCTCGACCGTTTCGCACAGAAGACGCGGCGCAGTTCCAGCTACAAGATCGGCGACCAACGCGTCATGGGCTTCAACTCCATTTTTGCCACAGCGTCCATCGACATGGCCAAGGTGTACTACAGTGCGTTCAAGCGCATTCAAGGAGTGCGTGGCGGCGAGCGCCTGAAGGTGGCCCTTATCTACAGCTTCGGCGTCAACGAAGACGATGACGGCTGCGGGTTGCCCGACGAGAGCTTCGACGTGGAAAGCCTGGACACTCCCGATCGGGATTTCTTGGACAATGCCATAGACGACTACAACGCGATGTTCTCCACGAGTTTCGACACCTCCAGCGACGGCTTCCAGAACTACTACAAGGACCTGTCTGATCGCCTGAAGAATCGCGAGCTTGACATGGCTATCGTGGTCAACATGTTCCTGACGGGCTTCGATGCCACCACGCTCAACACGCTCTGGGTGGACAAGGACCTCAAGGACCACGGCCTCATCCAAGCGTTCAGCCGCACCAACCGCATCCTCAACTCCGTGAAGACCTACGGCAACATCGTGTGCTTCCGCACCCTCGAGGACCGCGTCAACCATGCCATCAGCCTCTTTGGCGACAAGGACGCCGGTGGCATCGTGCTGCTCAAGCCGTACTCCGAGTACATGGCCGAATACCGCGACCGCCTCGCGCAGCTCTACGACCGCTTCCCGCTCGGGCAGGTGATCCTGGGCGAGGAGGCCGAGAAGGCGTTCATCCGTTTGTTTGGCACCATCCTGCGACTGCGCAACGTGCTCACCTCCTTCGACGAGTTCGCGGAGGACGACCCGCTGCCAGCCCGCGACGAGCAGGATTACCGCAGCGTCTACACCGACCTCTACCAGAAGTGGCGCCCCGGCAAGGAAGAAGCCACCATCATTAACGACGACCTCGTCTTCGAGATCGAGCTCTTGAAGCAGGTTGACATCAATATCGACTACATCCTCATGCTCGTGCAGAAGTACCACGACACCAACTGCACCGACAAGCTCATCATCGCCGACGTGGAGCGCGCAGTCAATTCCAGTTACGAGCTGCGCAACAAGCGCGACCTTATCGAGCGATTCATCGACAGCTTGGAATCGAGTGAGGACGTTACGGCCGATTGGAAGGCCTACATTGCCGAGCAGAAGGAGAGGGAGCTCGCTGCCATCATTGCCGACGAGGCGCTGGACGACATGGCTACACGTGAGTTCGTTGCCCGCTCGTTCGCCGAGGGCGAAATCCAAGAGACCGGCACCGAAATTACCCAGCTCATGACGAAGAAGCCCAGCCGCTTTGCGCCAGAGAATGCTTATGCCGATATGAAGGCGCGTGTCCTCGAGAAGCTGAAGGCGTTCTTCGAGCGCTTCAAGGGTATGGGTGTCGATTGGTAAAGACTTCTTCTGCCAAGCCTAGCGTTCGATGGTTGCGCAGGGGGGCAGGAGGGCGCGTTTGAAGGCGTAGGCTTCGGCGGTGGTTATGACCCGCTGGGCCAGCGCAGGGTCGAAGCCGCGCGCTGCCACCTGGTCGGCATCCAGCCCTTCATCGAAGTGAGCCGCCAGGATGCCATCGAGTGTGTCGTAGTCCAGCCCCAGGCTCTCCTCGTCGCTTTGGTCGGGTGAGAGCTCTGCGCTGGGGGGCTTCGCGAACACGTTTTCGGGGATGGGCGCCTTTTGCCCGCGCTTGGCAAACAGCTCGTTGATATAACGCCCCAGGTCGCGCACTTCGTGCTTGTACAAGCTTCCTATGGGCGCAAAGGCCCCGGCCATGTCTCCGTAGAGCGTGCAATAGCCCATGAGCGCTTCGCTGCGGTTCCCCGTGTTCACCAGCATCCACCCATGCTTGTTCGAAAGCGCCATCAGGCACACCATGCGGCAGCGTGCCTGCGTGTTTTCGGCAGCCAGGCCGTCAAGCGCGCCCCCGCAGGCCGGGCCCAGCACGCGCTCGAACGCGGCGAAGGGCTCGCCAATGCCAATCTCGAAGCTCTCGATGCCCAGCG
>JAFUCW010000485.1 GCA_017459485.1 Eggerthellaceae bacterium
GCCCCTTGTTCGGCTTGGCCCGCAACCGTTGTACGGGCACTGCGCCGAGAGCGGGGCTATCGCACTCGCCAGATGCGCGCTCACTGACTCACCATGGGCGACCTGCGATGGAGGGCTGCCGGACCTGCGGCTCCCGGCGGATTCGCTTCGCTTTCCGCCTCTCCTGCCCGCCCTGGCGGAACCTGTGGCTCCTTGCGACGGATGGCTGCCGGACCAGCGGTCCCGGCGGATTCGCTTCGCTCGCTGGCCGCCTCTCCTGGGCCTGTCTGGCACAATTTATGGCTTCTTGAGACGTGTCCTTCTTTCTTAGAAATGGTAAGAAGTGGCCTTAGTGTACGGATTTAGGATTTTCGATCGGCATAACCCCAGGTCGCTGGTTGACGCATGGCAAGAAATGACCTTAGTGTACGAGGTTTGGGAGTATCGATCGGCATAACCCTAGGTCACTATTCTCGGCATGCCTACATAAAGGAGAAATTTGGTTGAATAAGGCCCTCATCTGCCACAAACCAGGAAAACAGGAGGGCAAACTCTCGTCTCTCGTGGACGAGGGCCAGTTGTTGCCGAAGGCTGCAGGACAGAGGAAGCCTGGGCGCTCGCTCTGTGACATTCGGCGGCTTGCACTTGGGGCTTTGCTCTCACTCAGCTCGCCGCCTGGGGTCTCCTTTTGCTTACGCCTTGACTGATGGCGCCTCGACTGGTGGACAGCTGGATATCACAATGCTGCCGTATAATTGTTGGCATGTCAGGCAGTGCCTCAATTGCTCTTCATGTTACACCTCGATCGTCTCGAGACGAGGTGTTGGGCGTTCGTTTGTCCGAAGAGGGGATGCGCGAGATTGCCGTGCGTGTAACGGCTCCTACAGACGGTGGGAAGGCGAATGCTGCGGTTTGCAAGCTGATCGCCAAGACCCTGGGAGTGGCGAAGTCTGCCGTGCGTATCAAGCGTGGGGACACCTCGCGCCATAAGCTTGTGGAGGTGGATGCTCCAGCGCCCGTTGTGGAGCGCTGGATCGACGGCCTTTCAGTCCTTTAGACTTGCTCTTTGCCGCGTCTTCGGGTGCGTTGTTGCAGGCGGCATTGCACTGATCGCTTCTTTCGTTCTCTCTTTGCCTTCGTGCTCGCCTGCATTTTTGCATACGCACAGATGACAGGGTGGAGCGGGCCTGTAAGCCGGGTTCTGTCGTTGAAGGCAACCATTTATCTAGAGCGCCAGTCGCCTGGCGCCTCGAGCACGCAACCCGAATGCACGGAAGGGCCAACCGTATGGCATTCCTATTTGCGCTTGCTTCGGATGGGGTTTACCAAGCCGCAGCGTTGCCACTGCGCTGGTGCGCTCTTACCGCACCGTTTCAGCTTTTCTCGCCACGTTATTCACCTTAGGGTGAAACGCGCGGCGGGAGTTTTCTTTTCTGTGGCACTGATCCGTCGGGTCGCCCCGCCCAGCCGTTAGCTGGCATCCTGCCCTTGGAAGCCCGGACTTTCCTCGTGCTAGTCCATCCAGCCCGCGGTTGCCCAGCCCGCTCCGCTTCTCATTATACGTCAAGGTCTCCAAGCGCTGGCAACCGCCTATAATTGATTCGTGGATTCCAATCGTGCTTGAAAAAGGGGGGGGACCGGATGCGGACAGTTCTTATAGGTGCGGTCGATTTCAATAAGGAGCATTTTTTCGGTCAACACTTCGATTGCGTGATCGCTGTCGATGCAGGATGGAAAACGTGCGTCGATTGCGGTGTGCACGCAGATGTCGCACTGGGCGACTTCGACTCGTTGGGCTACGGTCCCAGCGACGTTCCCGTTGTTCGGTTTCCATCCGTCAAAGACGAAAGCGACATGGAGATAGCTCTTGCCCACGCTGCCTCGCTTGGGACGACCGAGGCGGTAATCTACGGAGCGTTTTCGGGCCGTATTGACCACACGCTTGCGAACTTTCAGATCATGGAGCGTTTTTCCCGCAACGGCATGAAGACGGTTGGGATAGGAAGCGACTTTGCTGCTGTAGTGCTTGCCCATGGTGCCAACGTGGACCAGCATGCGCCATCTTCGCTTGCGTTCTGTTCCTTCGATCCGCACGTGTTGGGAGGCAGCTATGCCCCGTACTTTTCCCTCTTCGCGCTATCTGGCCCCGCCAAAGGAGTGAGCATCCACGGCCTTGCATACGAGCTGTCCGATCATACGCTGCTTGCTGACTATTCCTTGGGATTGTCCAACCAGTTTTGCGGGAAAGAAGCAGAAGTGGAGGTAGGGGAAGGGGTCGTCTTGGCGCTTTTCCCCCTTGACGCGTTAAGCTTTATGCGAATCGCATGATCATGTTACGAAGATCGGGAACGACGGCAAAACCATGTTTTCCTGCGTGCTGCGTGCCCAAGGTGCATCGTGGACATTTCGTATTTGTCGTGTCCGTTCTTTCGTTTACTTCAAGATGAATTACCATAACTTCAGAGGGCTTTCCAACGATCGGTACGTAAGGAGACATGCATGCAATGTCCAACCTGTGGCGCGGAAGTTACTCCCGAGCAGTTGACCTGCAGGGAGTGCGGCAGCGATTTGGTTGCATTGCAGGTCGTTGGCAAGCTGACTGAAGGAACGTCCGCTCCGTCGCGCGACGCCAGCATCGACTCGCTTGCCGAGTCTTCAGCCCACGCTGATCGCTCGGGCCACGCTGCCGACTCGAGCCGGTACGCGGAAGTGGGCGTGTCGTCGTTCGAGATGGAGGATGCGGAGTCGGTCTCCATTGCCGCATCGTCGCACTCCCGCGAAGAGCGGGTGGCGAAAGAGCGCGCTGCGCGCAAGGCAGCGCGAGAGCAACATTCGGCGGAAAAAGAAGCACGCAGTGCCGAAAA
>JAFUCW010000486.1 GCA_017459485.1 Eggerthellaceae bacterium
CAGACATGCGCCAATGCGGCGGTCGGTAGGTTCGCTGCGTAGCAGGTGTGCGGTGCAGACGGCGTTTGCCGCATGGGCGGGTGTCCCATGTCACGGCGGACAACAAGTGTGCCGAGTGGATTATTCCGCTTCTGGCGTGCGCATAGGTGTGGCGAATACGGGCCGCGCCGCTTTCGAGGGCAACCACGGGCGGCGCGGCCCGTTTTTTTGCATAGGGTTACGTAGTAGCTTCAAGGAAAGGAAGTAGGAGATGGAATCGACGAGAACATCGACTGCGGGCAAGCTCTTGCGCGTGCTGATGGCTATCGTGCTGTCCTTCTGGATGGTGCCGGTCACGCACATGGACTTCGCCTACGCAGACGAGTCGGCGCCTGGCGCCACCCAGCTGACGCTCGGGGGAGGTGATAACGCTCCTGCTTCCCAGGATGCTCCTGCGGCATCTGCAGCCCCCAAAGGTATGGGCGCCCTGGGATTTGCGCCCATGGCCGACGGGGAAACGGTAACGATAGGTACGGGCGCCAATGTGCCGACGTCTACTTCGAGCCATTTTCCCATGGCGTGTTACTACAACAATTCGGTGTCTGAGGTTATCTACCTGGCCTCTGAATTCGTGGATAGCTCGTCGAATCAGATTGCGAATGGCACGATAACCTCTATCGCGTACCATGTGGGCAGGGCCAACGCTTCTTCGTATAGCGACCTTTCCATTTACATGGGCTACACCGATGCTGCGACGGCGACGAGCAACATCACGCCCACCGACCCTGTTTTGGTGTATTCCAACACAAATGGCAGGATTTGCTCCGCAACCGGTTGGGAGACGTACGAACTATCAACGCCGTTCGAATACGACAGTTCGCGCGGCAACCTTATTGTCGTGGTCATTCGCAACGGGTCCGATTGCAACAGCAGCTCCGGCTACACGGTAACGTCCGGCACGGTCTCGTCGCGCTACTACCAAAACGACAGCAATAGTTCATCGTCGCTTGACGTAGCACTTGGCCGGCTCAACAACAGCGACACCAACCGTCCTAACACGCTGTTCACCATTGAAGCGGCGGGCGGGCCCAAGTTCACGACGCAGCCTGAAGGGTTCGCCTACCAGGCGGGCACCGCCAACTCCACCGCACTCACGGCGGTCGCCGAAAGCGAAGATGCGACCTTCAGCTACCAGTGGTACAAGTCAAGCAGCGCCGACCTGAAAGCCGAAGACCTGGCCGACACTTCGAAGGCCACGGCAGTCGGTACGCAGGGCACAGCCACGACTAGCGAAGGGTCTGCAAGCGTCACCTACACTCCCACAGCCGAAGACCTGGGCAGCACGGCGGGCACCGTCTACTTCTATTGCCAGGCCACCGACTCGGTGGGCACCAGCGCCAGCAAGCCTGCGGCGGTCGACGTGTTCACAAGCGCTGCGCAGGCACCCACGAACGTGACGATTGCAAGCGAACCTGCCGCTACCGAAGGTGCGGTCGAGGCCAACGCAGGCAACGCGGTTGCGCTGACGGCGTCGGCAACGGCCGCCGAGACGGGAGACGCGCTCTACTACCAGTGGTTCGAAAAGGCCGACGGGGCCAGCGACTTCACGGCAATCGAAGGCGCAACTGAGGCAACCTACACGACCACCGCAGAGCTGAACAAGACCAACACCTACCGCTTCGAAGTGTGGGCCAGCCATGAAGTGCCCACGAACACCTCTGAGCACGTGACCAGCTCCGAAATTGCCGTTACTGGCAAGCCCATCACGGTGAGCACCGAAGCGGAGCTGCGCGAGATCGCGACCAATGTGAACAACGGCAACTCCTATGAGGGCATGAGCATCACCGTCACGTCCGACATTGAGCTTACGAGCGCCTGGACGCCCATCGGCGACACGTCCGCTCATGCGTTCAAGGGCACCTTCGACGGCGACGGCCACACCATTTCCGGCTTGAGCATCGATACCACAAGCACCTATCAGGGCCTGTTCGGCTATGTGAATAGTGCAACCATCAAGAACTTGGTTGTGCAGGGCGCTGTTAAGTCGGGCTCGGACTCTGCGGGTGTGGTTGGTTATGCTGCGGGAGCGACCATCGAAAACGTCGGCAATGAAGCTACGGTCACTGCGGAAAGCGCAGGTAATGTAGGTGGTGTTCTCGGACGAGGCTATTCAAGTACGACGGTTACTGCTTGCTACAACAAAGGCAATGTGAGTGGTTACAACGACAACGTTGGCGGCATCGTCGGCAATGGATCGAACACGTCGGTGACATCGTGCTACAACACGGGCACCGTTACCATGCTGCGCAATAGCAACAACTACTATGTGGGTGGCATCGATGGTGCAAGCGCATATGTGAAAAACTGCGTTAATGCTGGTACGGTTTCTACCGTCTATGCGAGCGTGGACAAGGGCATCGGTGCTATTGGCGGCAGCAGCTGGCAAAGCATTTCCAGTGCGGACGACGCATGCTACTATCTTGATTCCAGCTGTGCGTTTGCAGTGAATGGAGCTGCACAAACCAACGTCAATGCCGTCACCGCCGAACAGCTCTCTGGCGCGGCCGACTACAACGGCGCTCCGTTGCTCGACGCGCTGAACACGGGCGCGTATGCGGACCGTTGGATTGCCGGCGGCGACCAGCCTTCGCCCAAGCTCTTCTGGGAGGTCGTCGAAGGCGCTCCGTTCATCACGACCCACCCGGCAAGCGCCGAGTACGCGGCCACGGACGCCATCGCCGCGCTCACCTGCGAAGCTGAATACCCCGAAGGCTCCGGATCCGACACGGGCCTTACCTACGCGTGGTTCAAGACCACCGATCGCGAAAATGCGGTGGGAACCGGCAAGACCTACACGCCCACAACGCAACCGGGCAGCTCCGAGAGCTTCTTCTGCGTGGTGACCAACCCCAACGACGGCGACCCGAAGACGACCACGTCCAAGACGGCGACCATCAAGGTCCTGGGCGATTACGCGGCTGAAACGCCGGTGTTCTCCAAGCCTGCCGAAGCCACCGCTATCGAGGGCAAGATCCTCACGGCCAGCGCGCTGGAAGCCGAAGTGTCGGTTTCCAAGGGCGACTTGACCTACCAGTGGTACAAGGCCACGGATGCCACGGGCGCCGGTGCCGAAGCCATCGAAGGCGCCACGAGCACTACCTACAGCTTCAAGCCCAGCGACGGGGGCACCTACTACTTCTTCTGCAAGGCTACCAACACCGATGAGTACGCCCGTGCAGGCGAGCAGACGGCCACGGCCGACAGCCCTGTCTACACGGTCACGGTGGGTGAGTACACCATCTCCACGCCCGCCGAGCTGCTGGCGTTCAAGCAGTCTGTGAACTACAGCAACACTTTCGAGGGCGTCACCGTCCACTTGAAGGCCGACCTTGACCTTCAGTCCGACAGCACCACCCAAAGCTGGGATCCCATCAACAACTTCGCGGGCACGTTCGACGGCGAAGGGCATACGATCGACGGCGTTCAGGTGAGCATGACCACCAGCGGCGCTGGCCTGTTCGGCAACACGCGCGTCGGCGTGGTCATCCACGACCTGATTATTGGCCCGAACAGTTCGGTCACAGGCACCTATAACGTGGGCGGCATCGTGGGCAGCACCGCTTCGAGCGGTACGGCCACCATCTACAACTGCGGCAATCATGCCACCGTTACCGCCACGCAGGCGAACAGCAGCTATAGCACGAACTATTCAATGGCGGGTGGCATCGTGGGCGGTACGTACGGTACGGTCAACGTTACCGCCTGCTACAACAAGGGTGCCATAAATGGCAAGACCGAAGGCGTCGGTGGCATCGTGGGCGGTGTGCGCAGTTCCAGCGAATCCGATCGCTACGCTACCGTGATTACGTCGTGCTACAACGCGGGCACGGTGACCAATGAGAATACCAGTCGCTCAACGGGTGGCATTTCCGGCTACTACACGCTGATCAAGAACTGCCTGAACTTCGGCAGCGTGCCCAAGGGCGAGGCAAGCTACAACAATTACATCGGCGCCATCGGCGGACTGCGCCCGCAGTCCGTTTCCGCCACTGGCAACGACGTCTCCTATTTCCTGGACACGTCTTCGGTCAACGCCGTGGGCTGCAGCGTTTCCTCTTCGAGCACGAGCTACGCCGACCACACGGCCGCCTACTACAAGAAGCAGACTGCCGCGCAGCTGAAGGCTGCCGCCATGGTCGACACGCTGAACGTGGGCGACTACGCGGGCATGTGGATCGCTGGCGGCGACTCGCGCACTCCGCAGGACTACCCGGCCCTGTTCTGGGAGGAAGCGGGCGGCATGCCCACCATCACCCAGCAGCCGCAAAGCGCCGAATACGACGCGGATGCGACCATCGAACCGCTGACCGTGGTTGCCGAAAAGCCCGAAGCGGGCAAGACCGGCTCTGACGGCACGCTCACCTACCAATGGTACAAGGCACCCGAGACGGGCGACCCCGACCCCGATGTTGACGAGGCCATCGCCAACGCGACGCAGGCTTCCTACACGCCTGCTCTGGGCGCCGACGAAGTGGGCCGCTACTACGTGGCGGTCACCAACACCTTCGGCGAGAAGGCGCCTGTTGCCATCTCCGATGTGGCCGAAGTGCGCGTGCGCGGCACCCATGTTGCCGAAACACCCGTGTTCACCACGCCCACCGAAGCGCAGACGGTAAGCGCCATGCAGCCGGTGGCCACGCAGATCGAAGCTGTGGCCACGGTCGATAAGGGCGATCTTTCCTACCAGTGGTACAAGCTGGATGCCGCCGACGCGGACAAGGCTGCGGCAGAGCCCATCGAAGGTGCCACGGAGAGCACGTTCGCTCCCGACACGACCGAACTGGGCACGTTCTACTACTTCTGCCGCGCCACCAACACGGACGTCTCCGCCAAGAGCGGGTCGCAGACGGCCACGGCGGACAGCGAGGTGTTCACGGTAGAGGTGAAGCCGCTTACCATCTCCACCGAAGACGAGCTGCTTGCTTTCTCGCAGCTGGTGAACAGCGGCACCACGTTCGCGGGGGCTACCGTCGAGCTCCTGGCCGACCTTGACTTGGGGTCCGATGAAGACACCCAGGCTTGGACGCCCATCGGCATGAGCACATCTATTGCTTTCAAGGGTACCTTCGAGGGTAACGGACACACCATTACCATTGATGGTATGGGCGTAAATTCAGCGGGTAACGCCGGCCTGTTTGGCTGCGTGACCGATGGTGCGGTTATTCGCAACCTGACAGTCGATGGCGAAGTTACCAGTGCCGACCACAACTACCTAGCTGCTGTGTGCGGCTATGTCCAGCGTGG
>JAFUCW010000487.1 GCA_017459485.1 Eggerthellaceae bacterium
GAGTTCCTCTCGGTTCCCCAGTCGTCGTGATGGACAATGGCCTCGGGGTGCAGATGGTCGCAGATGCCCTCTGCCACGCGCCGTTCGGAGTCGGTCAGGTACTTGATGAAGTCCTTCATGGTCTCGGGCTCGGTCATGTAGTAGACCAGCACTTCGTCGATGGAGCACAGGTGGTGCGTCTGCTCGAACAGACCGGCCACGATAAGCGGGGCCGCATAGGCCTTGCCCGAGGCATTGACCTCTTCGTACTGCGCCTGGAACTCTTCCCACATGGCCTCGGGGAAGTCAGTCGAAGGCGCCTTGACATATTCCATCCAATTGTCGATGTCCTTTACGACAATCTTGTCGGGCGTGTGGATGGGGAAGGAGCCGGGGGTGCCCACTGGCCAGCTGTTGTGCACGCCCCAGGCGTTGACGACATCCTCGTCGCCGATGCTGAGCAGCGAGCCCGACGTGATTATTTGCGGATGCATCATCAGGTAGATGCCCTCGTAGTTGTTCACATAGCGGTCCGGCTTGCCGCCGTCGATGATGGTCTGGCGAAGGTTCTCTTTTGCTGTCAGCATGTGTTCCTCCTTCTGCTGGCGTGCGAAGTTGCATCCCATAGACAACATGTTCAAAATGGAAAATACTGGAAACCCCCAGAATCAAACCCCTTGAAAGTGCCTTTGAAATGGGCTTATTTGAAATTGTATGAAGTGTTTAGCAGTTTGTGAATACGCATAATTTGCAGTAATGCTACACTTGGCACTACAAATTGTAGTGCCATTGACATTACCTGGGAGGAATGCATGAAACTCGACGGCAACGCCATCCATTATCTCCTTGCCAAAGACTTCGACGACGTTGTGTGCAGCCTGCCAGAACGTGGGATTCGCACAGACTATCCGATTTTGTACGACGCAGCGGCCGACATGAGTGGGCATGCGGTGCTCGTGCCCGACCATGAACGTCCACAGGCGGGTCCCACCATGCAAAACGTCATGTGCGTGTGCATGGGAGACGAACCTGCGCGTGCTGCAAAGGAGGCCGGTCTGGCGGTCGCCCAGGTGCGCGATCCAGTGACGTTTCCGCAGCTGTACAACAGCATGCTCGCGAACTACGTGCGCAACGAGCGGATGGATGCTCGGCTACGCGCCTACGTGGACACCTATGCCGGGTTCCAACCGTTGCTGGAAGCCTGCACGGATGCTATGGGCTTTCCTTGCGTGCTTGTCGATACCGCATACCGTGTGGTTGCTTCCCCTGGAGGCAACTCGGCGGATGCGCGGACCTTGGTTGGGTCCGATGTTTTGGACCCCTTCGACCAGGACGTGTTCGACCGCTTTGCGGGGTCGGAGGATTACCGCACGATGCGCAAGAGCCGCAGGGTGTTCGCCGTGCCTGGCTCGTATGGCCTGTTCATGAAGAACGTCTTTTCGAAAAGCGAAATGATCGGCACGCTCGTCATGCGTCACGACGGCGACACGCTTAGCGCCCGATTCGTGCGGTTTCTTCTGGGCTATTTGGCGCCGTTCGTGGAAGAGATGTACACGAACATAGGCTCCTTCGCGCGAAGCCAAACCGAAGCGGCGCGCATTCGCGAAGAGCTTGTGGGCGTGCTCGAGGGACGGACCGAAGACTATGCGCGCATAGACGAACTGCTGTCTGCCGACGGACACGAACCGGATTCCCGCTATGCGTTGCTTCTGGTTGACCGCACATTCAGCCAAGAAGGTTCGGAAGGCCTGCATTACCTTGCGCAGCGCATAGACCAGACGTGGACGAAGTCCTATTCGGTGGTGGCAGGAGACAGGCTCTATGTGCTTGCGTACGTGGGAACCAAAGAAGACGAGCACGACCATGCTCTTCGCACCGATCTTCCCGAACTGCTGCGAGACATCATGGCGAAGGCCGGGGTCAGTCGAATTTTTTCGTCGATGGCGGATCTTCCTGCGGCGCGAACGCAGGCAAACGCGGCCCTCGTGCAAGGAACGGTAGACGACCCGACGCGTTGGTACTACCACTTCGATGACTATGCATTGACGTTCTTGATGTCCCACGGCATTGGCGGACGGGATCCTGCGCATGTGTGCCACCCGGCCGTTTCGGTGCTCGCTCGCCACGACAGCGAACAAGGCAGCGACCTTCTCCCTACGTTGAAGGTGTTTCTGGAGTGCCGCTACAACGCCTCTGCGGCTTCGGAGCGGCTCTTCGTTGCACGCTCCACCCTGCTCAATCGCCTTGAGCGCATCCAGGATCTGGTGCCATTGGACCTAGAAAGCCTTGACGAGCGCACGTATTTGGCGATGTCATTGAACCTGATGAACCATGCCCAAGAAGGCTAGGCGGTGCAAAGCGTGCAGGAGAGGGTTTGGGCCCGGTCTTTGCGTCGGGAAAACGGGCCGCATGGGCGGGTGCAAGCCTGAGGGGAAATCCGCTATTCCAGCTCTTTGATGTGCATGGACTTCGATTTCAGCAGCCAAATCCACAGCAGAAGGGCTAGCGCGGTGCATGCGGTCATGAGCACGCCGATGCCTACCACGTAGTTGGGCCAGGGCAGCACAGCGAGCGCCATGCCCAGAACACCCATGACATTGAACACGAAGTTGATGAGCGAGCTTGCCGATCCGGTGTCGCGTTCTTGCTGCGAAAGCAGGATGTTGGTGGCGTAGGGGCGCACTGCGCTTTCGGCCAGGCAGAACAGCATGAGCGCCGCGCAGAACACCCATACGCTCGTGCTGCCCCAGCCAAGCAGAACAGCGCCCGCCGCCAAGCACAAGGCGAACACGCCATGGGTGAACAGGCGAGGGGTCATGCCGCGCGAAGAAGCGCGAATCCACAGCACGGGACCAAGCGCCATGAAGGCAGAAGTGGCGGCGAAGAAATACGTATAGCCCTGCGGGGACGTGCCGAAGAAGTCGATGTAGATGTAGGACCCCACGGCAATGTAGGCGAAGAAGGGCACGCTGAACAAGCCGACCGTTATCAGGAATACCATGAAAGCGCGGTTGCGGCCCACTTCCGCTAAACCGCCCAGGGTTGACATGACGCCCCCTTGACGGCGCTCGTCTTCAGGCAAGCTCTCTTCGAAGAGAAGGGTGAGCAGCAGACTGACTGCTCCCAACCCTCCCAGCACGAAAAATGACGCATGCCAAGAAAAGAAGCGCAGCAGGAAACCGCCGATCAGCGGGGACGCGACGGGGCCCACTACGCCAAGCACCTGCAGAAGCGCAATGATCTTTTCGCGCTTGTCCTCCACGAAGCAGTCCTTCACCAGCGCCGTGGAAACCGCCACTGCGCCGCCTGCCCCTATCGATTGGACGATGCGCGAAACGATGAGCATGCCAATGCTCCCGGACACGGCGCACAGCAAGCTGCCGGCGGTGTAGATGACCATGGAACCGACGAAGATGGGCTTGCGCCCGAAACGGTCCGAAAGCGGTCCGAAAACGAGCATGGCAAACGTCATGAACACGAAAAACCCGATAAGCGTCAAGTTCACCACGGGTTCGGTGGTGCCGAAATGCTCAGGCAAGGAGGGGATAGCCGGCGTGTACATGTCGGTCGAAAACGGCATGATTATGTTCACCAGCGTGATGAGCACGATCAAGCCCGTTTGCCCAAGTTTGCCTTGGGGCATACGTAGCCAGCCGCCGTGCGTGACCGATTGTCCTGTTTCCATGGATTCCCCCTTGCAAGGAAGCTAAGGGTAACACAGGTTTGTGAAAAGCCAGTGCATTCGGCGCCCCGCCCGGGGCCGCATCTCGCCCGTGCGACCCCCAGGCGGAACGCGAACCCTAGGCGGGGCACGCATTCCAGATCGGTTTGTGCGAAACGCGCTATTCCTTGCCGGTCCAGCAGTAGGTACACACGTGCGCCGGGTCGATGCCGATGGCGTCGAGCATGCCTTCGAGCGTCTGGTAGCTCAACGAGTCGAATCCCAGCTCCTTGCAGATGGTCGACAGCAGGCAGTCGCCGCGTTCGGTAGTGGGGTCGGCGTATTCGTCTAGGTGGTCGTGGCCGGCGTCGCCTTCGAGCGCTTGTACGGTTCGGCGTGCGATCAGGTCCATGTCGTCTTTGTTGCGGCTGAAGGAAAGGTACTTGCAGCCGAACATGATGGGAGGGCAGGCGCTGCGCATGTGCACTTCTTTTGCACCGGAGTCGTAGAGGAAATTCACGGTGTTGGCAAGTTGCGTACCGCGCACGATGCTGTCGTCTACGAACAACAGCCTCTTGCCCGCGATCAGCTCGGGCACGGGAATTTGCTTCATGGTGGCCACGCGCCTGCGCACGTCCTGGTTGCCCGGCATGAACGAACGAGGCCAGGTGGGCGTGTACTTGATGAAGGGACGGGCGAAGGGCACTCCGCTGGTGGTGGCGTATCCGATGGCGTGCGGCACGCCGGAGTCGGGCACGCCGGCGACGTAGTCCAGTTCGGGCAGGGCGTCGCGCTCGCGTTCTCCCTGCGCCATGAGCTCTCCATTGCGGTAGCGCATGACTTCCACGTTGACGCCTTCGTAGTTGGAGTTGGGATAGCCGTAGTACACCCATAGAAACGCGCAGATCTTCATGTCGCCGCGTGCCGGGGAGAGGACGTCGTACCCGTCGGGCGTGATTTTCACGATTTCCGCCGGCCCCAGTTCGTAGCAGTCTTCGTAGCCCAGCTTGTGGTAGGCGAAGCTTTCGAACGAAACGCAGTAGCCCTCTGTGTTCTTGCCCATGATCACCGGAAGGCGTCCCAGCCGGTCGCGCGCCGCAATGATGGTGCCGTCTTCGGTCATGACGAGCAGCGTAAGCGACCCATCTACCACCTCTTGGGCGAACCGAATGCCTTCGACGTAGCTGTCTTTCTGGTTGATGAGCGCGGCAACCAGCTCGGTCGAGTTCACATCGCCCGAGCTGAGCGCCATGAACTGAGTCGAGCATCCGTCCAGGTAGCTTTTGACCAATTCCGCATGATTGTTGATAGCACCCACCGTGGTGACCGCGAACACGCCCAAATGGCTTTTGACGAGCAGGGGCTGCGGGTCGGTGTCGGAAATGCATCCGATGCCGCTGTTCCCGGAGAAATGGGGAAGGTCGTCTTCGAAACGCGTGCGAAACGGTGTGTTTTCGATAGAGTGGATTTCCTTGTTGAAGCTGCCGTCCCCGTTGGCGAACACCATGCCCGCCCGTCGTGTTCCCAGATGAGAGTGGTAGTCTACTCCGAAGAACACATCCATAACGACATCGTGTTTCGACGTCGCGCCGAAAAAACCGCCCATGAGCAACCTTCCGCGTTGCAATTCCCTTACCAAAGCAGTATAAAGCCAATCGCGTGAATGCGGGGAAAGCGCATAGAGAAATCCAACGGCAAGGTGGATGCGAGGCACGCATGGCCTGAACGGCACGCATGGCACGCATGGCCCGCATGGCGCGCACGGCCAGCGCTGCCCTTGTGGCCCGCATGGCGCGCATGGCACGCACGGCCTGTGACGTATTGTATGCATCAAGAGGCGCGCGGCGAAGGAATGCCCAGCAAAAGCCCAACAAAAGCGCAACAGAATATGCGCGTTATGGCAATTGTGGGTGTGTGCGGAACGCGTTTGGGCGTACAATACTTCCCAAAGCGGAGAGAGCTCTCCGACCATCTTTTGTTCTAAGGAGTGAACATGGCAGGTCTGTCCGACGCAATTCTGCAGCAGGTTATTAGCAGCGTGGTATCCAACCCGAGCCTCTTGTCCAACATGGTCGAGCATCCCTACTCAACCATTGGCAACATCACCAACAACAACAACGTGTCTTCCGAAGAGGCCAGCCAGGTGGTTACCGCCCTCACGCAGCTTGCCGGCGGCCAGTCGGTGAACATGGGTAGCTTGGCAGGCACGGCATCCCAGCTTATGGGACAGAACAACAACAGCGTCCACAGCCTGGCTTCCAGCCTGCTCGGCAACTTGCTTGGCGGCGGTGCTACCAGCGGCGGCCTGTTCAGCGCCGCACAGCCTGCTCAACAGACGGGCCTTTCCGCCAACATTCTTTCCAACCTGGCCGGCGTTGCTTTCGGCGGCGGCATGGCACAGAACAAGCAGGCCATCGACCTGTCCGACGGCTTCGGCCTTGACGACTTGATCGGTATCGCAGGCATGCTGTTCAGGCGCTAAGATACGGCGCAAATAGCACTACGTTTCGAAGGTCCTGGGGTATCCGGGGCCTTTGTCTTTAAGGAGGGAGATTCATGGCTGAGCAAAAAAACATCTTGGTGGTAGTTCCGTTTTCAGATAGTCAGAAGCAGGCGCTCGAAGCGGCTGTGGAGGGCGAAAGATACGAATGCGCGTTTTCGTACCAGGCTCCGGAAGACGTCGATCCTGAAGACCTTGCACAGGTCAACGTTGTTGTCGGTTCGCTGCCGCCGGCCTTGATTAAGGCAGCGGCGGGGCTCGAGTGGCTGCAGCTTTCCTGGGCGGGTGCAGACGTGTTCTGCGCGCCGGGGGTGCTGTCCGAACAGGTGATGCTGACCAATGCGTCGGGCGCTTATGGCCTTGCGTGCTCCGAACAGCTGTTGGCCCAGACCTTCGCTCTTATTCGCGAAATTCCGCTCTACGTGCGCCAGCAGGAAAAGCACGAGTGGCGCCAAAGCGGCGACATCATCTCCGTCGAGGGGTCGACCGTGCTCGTGCTGGGCTTGGGCGACATCGGCGGCGACTACGCGCGCAAGGTGAAGGCGCTTGGCGCATACGTCATTGGCGTGCGCCGCAATGCGGGCAATGCACCCGACTACTGCGACGAAGTGGTGGGCATCGACGGGCTTGATGGCGCGTTGCCTCGTGCAGACATAATCGCGGGCGCGCTTCCCGGTGGCCCGGCGACGTTCCACCTGCTTGACGAGGCGCGCCTTCGCGCGTGCAAGCCAGACGCGTACATCGTGAACGTGGGACGCGGAAACGTTATCGACCAAGAGGCCTTGAAGCGCGTGCTTGCAGATGGGCATTTGGCGGGCGTAGGTTTGGACGTGTTCGAATCCGAGCCGCTGCCCGCAGACGACGAGCTGTGGGACAGCGACCGCGTGCTCATTACGCCTCATGTGGCGGGCCAGCTGTACTTGCCGCAAACCGTGCAGTGCATAGCGGACATCTGCGCAAACAACCTGCAGGCTTGGTCCCACGGAGAACCGCTTGCCCACGTGGTCGACCGCGAGCTAGGGTATTAGGCTCTGTCGAGACAGGGTATGGCGTCCCTTTCGTCACGCCAAGGAGTTTTCGCCCAGGGCTTTCGCCTAGGGTCCTTCGCCGTGACAGATTGGTGCCTTTGCCTTTTGGGCACGCGCATTGAAGGTGAAAGGGTGTATCATCGTGTCGGCAATGCGCGCATCGCCAGGTTGGCATGCGTGCGAACAGCAAGGAGGCAGATATGACAACTCTTGGCGACGGCGTGAAGAACATCTTTCTGGCAGGTATCGGCGCAATGGCGTTTACTGCCGAGAAAGGCAAAGAGCTGGTCGACCAGCTGGTGGAAAAAGGCGAAATAACCGTTGATCAGGGCAGGCAGCTCAACGAAGAGCTCAAGCGCAAGACGGATGAGTCCACGAGTGGCTTGCGTGAAGGTGCCCTGGAAACTACCATGCGCATGATGACGCCCGAAGACCGTGAAGCCTTCGCTGCTGCGGCCTCCAAGTTTGCTGCCGAGCAGAACGCTGCCGACGCCGCCAAGAAGGCGGAAGCGACCGCAGAGGACGTTGCCGAAGCTGTGGACGAAGCTGCTGCCGAATAATAGCACTCGCCCGTGCACGAGGTTGTTGCTGGCTTGTGAACCATGGCAGATAACGTAGTCATCAACCATTTCTTCGGCCAGGGCGCAGATCCCACCGCCGCAGACCAATTCGACTTCAGCCTGAAGTCGCGCTCCTCACGGTTGGGGGAAATGTCTTCCATTCTGATGAAGCACAGGTTCCTGCGGGGCTTTTCGCCGAAGGAATTCCGCGACATGCTCGAAGAGCTGGGCCCTAGTTTCGTCAAAATCGGCCAGACGCTTTCCACGCGTTCGGAGATTTTGCCGCAAGCCTACTGCGACGAGCTGGCTTTGCTGCAGACCCAGGTGGCACCGCTGCCGTTCGACCAGGTGTATCGCGCCCTCGAAGACATCTTCGGAGATAGGCTTGCCAGCACGTTTTCCGAAATCGACCCGAGTCCGCTGGGAAGCGCATCGCTTGCCCAGGTGCACAAGGCAGTGCTGGCCGACGGTAGCGTGGTTGCCATAAAAGTGCAGCGGCCCGGCGTTCGCGAGACTATGGCGCAGGACATCGACATCATGCGTCAGCTTGCGCGTGGTGTGTCGCATTTCGCCAAAGAGGACCTGATGCTCAACGCCCAGGAAGTGGTAGAGGAAATCTGGGAGACCTTTCTGGAGGAAACCGACTTCGATCGCGAGGCAGAGAACCTGGAAATCTTCCGACGGCTGAACGCTCCGGTCGTCTTCATCGATTGCCCGCATGTGTACCGCGACTTGTGCAGTGAACGCTGTCTGGTCATGGAATACGTGGAAGGCATTCCCATCTACAAGCACGATGATCTAGTGAAAGCCGGCTACGACCTGGAGGAAATCGGCGAGAAGATTCTGGACAACTACGCCACTCAGGTGCTCGATCACGGCTTCTTTCACGCGGACCCTCACCCGGGAAATATTATTATTCGCGAGGGCAAAATCGTCTATATCGACCTGGGCCTTATGGGGCACCTGGCGCCCACGGAGCGTGCGGGGTTCAACGCCATCGTTACGGCGGTGGGCATGCAGAATCCCGTGAAGCTGAAAGACGCGTTGCTGGCGTTCGCCGTGTCGAAGGACGAAGAGAAGATCGACCATTCGCGCATGCTGGCCGACCTGGACTCGCTGTTGGCAAGCTACGGGGCGGCCGACGTGGCGGATTTGGACATAGGCGCCATGCTTTCCGATGTTTTGGCGCTCACGCGCGCGTGCAAGGTGACGCTTCCGCCTTCCATCACGAACGTGTCACGCGGCATCGTGACCATCGAAGGCACGGTGGCCGATTTCATTCCCAACGACAGCATCATGGGAATCATCAATGCGCACATCACGCGTGGGTCGGACCCAATCGAGCGCGCGAAGGACTATCTGGAAGACGCGGCCATCGACGCGCAGCGAGCGGGCGAGGGCGCCACGTCCGCACTCGCGAACTCGGGCGAAGCGCTGCGCATGCTTACGCGCGGCCAGCTGAAGATGAACATGGAAGTGCTGGGGTCCGAAGCACCGCTTTCCACGGTTTCGAAGATTGTCAACCGCCTGACCATCGGCATTATCATTGCGGGTCTGTTTATCGGATCGAGCATGGTCACGCAGATGCAGGGAGTTCCGACTGTGTTCGGATTCCCGTTCATTTCGTTCTTCGGGTTCCTGGGTGCCTTTGTCTTGTCCGTTTGGGTGGTTCTTGATATTTGGCGCAAAGGCTAACTTTGCCGACGCTGCGGGGCGCTCGCGTGCCCCATCTTGCCAATCCAGCGCGCGTTACGTACGCTAAGTACGCTGCCGCGCGCTGTCATGGCAATCTGGGGCACGGGAGCGCCCCTCGCTGGCTTTTCGGCGACCCTCGGGCTCTTCCCTGCTTCGGGCAGGGGCGCTGCGGGACGCTTACGCTA
>JAFUCW010000488.1 GCA_017459485.1 Eggerthellaceae bacterium
ATGACCGTTCCTAAAACCGATTGATGTCGGTAAGGTCGAACGCAGGTATGCGCCGAAGTGCGATGAAACTCATGACAGCGGCAAGCACGGCGCTCGTCCCCGCCGCCACCACAAGCGCAATGGGGTCGACCCCCTTGTAGAAGAACGCCGTGCTCGTTTCGACAGCACCAACGGTCAAAGAACCCATGACCGCCCCCAGAACCAGACCGACCGCAATTCCGATGGCAGAAAGAACGACCGTGTCCTGGTAGATGTAGCGCTTGGCGTCCTTGACCGAAAAGCCGTTGATCATGAGCACTATCAGCTCGCGCTTCTTTTCGTCGATGAACATGACGTTGAGGTTGAGCAACCCCACGATAGCCATAAGAATGGAAAGCGCAAGGTAGACCAGGACAACGGTGTGCGACACCTTTTCGAAGTCCGCGAACACCTTGTGCTGGGAAGACTTGTCGTCGACGATTCGGTCGAAACCTTCAGTGCCCGACAACGACGATTTCAGATCGTCGATACTCGCTTGCCCACGTTTGACGAAGACGGCGTTGGGCGAATACGTCGACAAAAACACGCTTTCGTACGCATCGCGCCCTATCACCGCCTCGTTGAACGAAAGATAGAATTCGTAGAACCCTGCGATGGTCGGCCGATGAACGGCACCGTCGCTTGCGTTGATCACCAGTTCATCTCCCGCCTTTGCGCCCATGTGCGACTCGTAGGCTCGGGAAATCCAAATCCCCTCTTCGGAAAGAGTCGCCTCGCCAGCAGAAACGGGGTTGACGTGGTACAGGCTGGCGAAGCGGTCCGCGTCCGAGGGAACGACGAGCGTTATCATCGACCGGTCTCCCCCGGAAAGCTGAAGCGCCTGCCGTGTTCGGAGGACCACAGCGCATTCGTAGCCGTTTTCCTCGAGCTTTTCCGCAACACGTTCGGCAGAGTCCTCCTTGCCCGTGTTCGCATACACGATCGTGTCGAACCCGTACACGTTTCGGTAATGCATGTCGTAGCTGTTGAGCACGTTGTTGTTTAAGGTGACCGCAGTCACCACCAGCGCAGTGCACCCGGCTACGCCTACAATGGTGCTGAACACGCGACGCTTGTCGTTGATGCAGTTGTTGACGATGGTCTGCGTGTAAAGCGGCAGCCTGTCCCATATCTTCCACTTCTCGAAGAAATGCGTTTTCCCCGTGGGCGGCTTCGCTCCTTTAAGAAGCTCCACGGCATGCTCCCGCAAGGCGGTACGACACGCAAACCACGTTGCGCCCAACACCAACAATAGCTCGACCCCAGTTGCGAACAGAGCAAGCGGTAATCCGAAATAGGGGGAAATGCGATCAAGGACGAAACGCTGCGCGACCGACCCGCCGACGATGTTCTGAACGACCAAGACTGCCACGAGCAGCCCCAGCACGGAACCGGCGACTACCGCAACACCGGAATAAAGCAGAAAGCTCACGGTAATTTCGCGTGAGCGGAGCCCAAGCGCCTTTTTGGTGCCGATAAGGGCCACCTGCTCGTGAACAATGCGACTTACCGCCGAGTAGCTCACGAGCAATCCGACAATGACGAAAAGGGCCGCCATCGAATACGCCAAATTGACCATGACGGTCCCAAGCACGTCCGCTTCAGCAACCGCGCCGTTGTACTTGCGCGGATACACAGTCCATCTGTAATCTTTCATCAATCCAAGCGTGCGCTTGCTTTTCTCCAATTCGTCGCTTTTTTCCGCCAGCTGCTTCTTTGCGTCTTCGAGTTGCGCGCTTTTCTCTTCTATCTGCTTTTTCCCATCGGCCGCTTTGGTACGAGCATCGTCCAGTTCGTGCTCGGACTGCTCGATCTTCTCCTTGCCTTCCGCAATCTGCTTTTCAGCATCCTGCAGTTTCTCCATGCCCTGAGCGGACTCGTTGTCGTATTCCGCGACAGCCTGGTTGTACGTTTCAATTCCGGCGTCGAGCTCCTCTTTCTTCGACGACGCTTCGCGCTCCGCTTCGGCGACTTTCTGGTCGATTGCAGGAACGTCCGTGTCGGACGTGTTGAACGAAAGCGAGCTGCCCTCTACGGTAATGGATGCCGCTTTTGCGGCGTCGATGCCGGACCGCGCAATGCTCATGGCGTCGTCGATCTGCCGCTTCAGCGACTGCACATCTGCGCCGTCTGGGGATGCCGACAGATCTGGAATGCTGGGAAGTCGCGGAATCGAGCCACGAATCTCCACGTCGGGAAACGATGTCTTCGCACCGTCAAGCAGAGTATTGAGTTCGCCGATTGCAGCATCGGCAGCTTCGTACTCCAGCTTGTACGCCTGATACGCCCGAATGGCGGACTCTTCGTATTCGGAGGCGGACAACTCCCCTTTGCGATAGCGCTCGTCAAGCTCCGCTATCTCTCCCGCCAAAGAGTCGAGCAGACCAAGCGCTGCGTTGGCCGCTTCTTTGGCCGTGGGATAGACCGCCTGAAGCGCATCGTTGATCCGACGCGCCTCTTCGAGTTTGGGGACGGCCTCGTCATATTGGGCTTGAGCGTTTTCGATGGTCTCGAGCGCCTGGTCAAGCTGCTCTTTTGCAGCTGACGTTTTTTCGTCGTACTCTTTTCGGCCTGTCTCGAGCTTCTCTTCGGCCTCCGAGACTTTCTTCTTGCCGTCTTCAAGCTCCTTTTCCCCGTCGGCAATCTTGCGCTCGCCGTCCGCAAGTTCCTCCTTGCCCTTTTGGAGCTGTTCTTCGCCTTCGTCAATCTGCCTGCGCCCTTCGGCAAGCTTCTTCTCCGCATCGTCAACCTGGGCTTGCGCCGAATCATGCAGATCCTTGAAACGCGCGTCGGCCAGCGTGTCGCCAAGCTCCACGATCCGGTCCTCGATTTCGGAAGAGCGGTCGGCATAGGCAGCAGAAAACGTGTCCAAGTCTTTAAGCGACGAACACGCAACGTTTACTACAGGCCATCCATCGCGAAAGGCGCTCGCGTCGAAGGCGTCCTTCGGCACCCAAGCCACGCCGTCCGTCGAACCCGACCCCCCTGGCGCAACGCCCAGCGACTGCGACGACACTGCAAGGTATTCGGCGCTGTCCACCAATCCCGACACGCGGTATTCTTGCGCATTCAGGTAGCGCATTGCACGCCTTTTGTCCGAAGCGCCTTCGGAGCCTGTCGGTGCCGAACCCGTTCCGTCCGACTCTGCCGCATCGGCGGAAAAGGCAATCGAGTCTCCCACAGAAATGCCCAGAGTCTTCGCCAGCTCCTTGCGCAAAGCAATCTGGTCGCTGCTCGTGGGCAAGTCGCCTTCCACCACGTGCAACTTGTCCATATCTTCAGGCAACGACTGGACCTTAACGGTGTAGGTCGTATCCTTTGCGCTCACTTTCTGGAAAGACTGGCGCACCGCTTCCACGCCCGAGACGCCATCGAGCTCCCCGAGCTTGGCAAGGTCGTCATCTGTCAGCCCATAGGGGAACTGCACCTGGAAGTGATGGAGATTGCCGTTTTCAAATTCGTGTTCAAGAGTGTTTTGCAGCGCGGGCCGCATCCAGAAGATGCCGGTGAAAATGCCCACGCCTAAGGCGACGAACATCACGATGGAAAAAAACGACACGAACGTCGCTTTGATGTTTGCAAAAAGCTCTGCAAGTTGAGTCGGCTTCAAAGCGCGTCCCTTACCATACGTGATTGGAGGCATATGCCAAATAACGGAGTTCCGCCATTTGGCATATGCCTTATCTGCTCTGTCGAAAGAGAGCTACTCGATTGTCAGAATCTTGTCGAATCCTGTCATCTCGAACACATCTTTGACTTCAGGAAGCACATTGCGGAACACAAGCGATCCGCCCGCAGTGGACCGCTTCTGCATGGCGACAATCACGCGCAAGCCCGCCGAAGAAACGAATTCGCACTTTTCCATATCCACCACAATGTCGGATACGTTCTTTGCGTACAACTCGCCTGCGTATTCCTCGAGCTGGGGCGAAGTGTTCGTATCCAGCCTTCCTTCCAGCGCGAAAACAAACGGCGTCCCCTCGTCTTTCACTACAATGTCCATTGCGTCATCCTTTCACCCTAGAACTGCTTCTCATTCCAGCATTGCTCTTATCGTCCATTATGCACCGCAATACACCCTACGTCACTACCACTTTTTCACAATCGTCACCACATTGCTACCGTCAATGCGCTC
>JAFUCW010000489.1 GCA_017459485.1 Eggerthellaceae bacterium
AACCTGTGCCCGCGGTGGCCTGACCTGCGAGTGCGGCAAAGCCGCATCGCTTCTTGCCTTCGCCTTTTCGACTTGGTCGACTCTTTCTGTCCCATGCTTTCCAAGCGTTGGCGCTTGAGAGATGCTATGCAAATACGGCCATGGCTCACCCATTCTTCTATAATGAAGAGTTGAGGAAAGAACGAAAGAAGCAAGGTGGGTATGACGTGGCGCAAGAAGAAGTAATCATAGCGCGTGAAACAGCGAATCTGTCTGGCATGGTGCGTGTATCGGGGGCGAAGAACTCTGCGCTCAAGCTGATTGCTGCAGCAATTCTGGGGCAAGGCAAAAGCACATTGCGCAACATTCCGGCTATTTCCGACATCGACATCATGTGCGAAGTGCTCGAGCGCCTGGGCGCAACGGTGGAGCGCGGAGAGCATGAACTAATTATCGACACAGCACCCGTGGAGAGCTTTGAAACCCCCTACGAGTTGGTGACCAAGATGCGCGCGAGCATTTCTGTACTCGGTCCTTTAGTGGGGCGTTTCGGGCAGGCGCGCGTTGCCATGCCCGGCGGTTGCCAGATTGGCGCACGCAACATCGACATGCACCTGGTGGGCATGCAGGAGCTGGGCGTGGAGTTTTCGGTCGACCATGGAAACCTGGTCGCCACAACGCCGAACGGGCTCCATGCGGGCACGATTCTGCTCGATTTTCCCAGTGTGGGCGCGACCGAGACCACCATGATGGCTGCCTGCGTCGCGCAGGGTACGACCACCATCGACAACGCTGCGCGCGAGCCGGAAATCGAAGACCTTGCCAATATGCTCAACGCGATGGGCGCCCATATCGAAGGAGCCGGGTCTTCGACGATCGTCATCGAAGGCGTTCCTCTTGATCAGATGCATCCATGCGACCATGTCACCGTGGGCGACCGAATCGAGGCGGGCACGTTCTTGGGTGGGGGTGTTCTGCTTGGCGGGCCACTGACCGTGGAAGGAATCGACCCTTCGTATTTGCGCATGGCGCTCACCAAGCTTTCCGCCATGGGTGCCGACGTCCAGGTGGGAGACGACTTCGTCACTGTGTCCCGCACGCTGCCTCTCCAGGCAACCGACATTCAGACGCTGCCCCATCCGGGCTTTCCCACGGACCTCCAGGCGCAGTTCATGCTGCTTGCTGCTTTGGCAAATGGATCGTCCATTGTCACGGAAAACGTGTTCGAGAACCGCTTCATGTTCGCCGCCGAGATTTGCCGCATGGGTGCCGATGTTCTTATCGATGAGCACCATGCGGTCGTGACCGGCGTGGACCGCCTTCAGGGAGCACCGGTCGAGTCCACCGACTTGCGTGCCGGCGCAGCCCTTGTTCTTGCTGGCTTGGCAGCGGAAGGCGAGACAATCGTGCGCCATATCCAGCACATCGACCGCGGCTATGAAGACTATGTGGGCAAGCTTGTCTCTTTGGGGGCATGCGTCGAACGCGCGACAATCGATTTCGCCGCACTTTAGGTCAAGCGACGTTCCATGGCGCGGCGGATTCGCACATCATCTTCTCGGCGGTCCCGGGAAATCGAGCAGAGCACGATTGGCTCGCATGTGCAGCGCACGTCGCGTTCTACTTCGAGGCGCAACAGTCTGAGCCTGAGCGGAAAAAGCGCCGCAAGCCGCGCGCAGGCGGGCGAGGTCAGCCAAGTCATGCCCCGCACTTCCACGCGCGAAAGCACTTCGGCTTATTCGCATCGGCGTCATCGCCGCGGGCTTGCACTTCAGAAGGGCAAGGGGCCTTCGATGCGCGTTGTTCTGCTTGTCGTTGCGGCTATTGCCGTGGTGCTGGCAGCAGCAGCGGGCGTTTTTTGGCTGGTGTACAAAGGACAGATCGGAGCGAAGCTGTACTTGGACGACCCCTCCTTGTCCGAAGTGCTCACCGTAAGCCAAGACGAGGATTCCGACGGTTCCTACTATGTGCTGGTTGCGGGCGAGTTCAACGACCCGGCGCGCGAATACGACGGGCCACACCTTCTTACGCTTACGCGTGTGGACCCGCAGCGCCGTCAGCTCACGTTCATCTCGCTTCCAAGCAATATTGAAATGGTCATGTCAGACGACAGCTACCATGTTCTATCCTATGCGCGCGTGCTGGGCGGAAATGCGGAGCTGGTCACCCAGGTCGAAAACCTTGCGAAAGTGGAGATTGCACATTTCGTACAGCTTGACGCCAACGGCTTCGTCGCGCTCATCGATGCGTTGGGAGGGCTCGATATCGATCTCGAGCAAGAAGCGGACGATCCCGACACCGGGCCGATCTACTTGCCGCGCGGTCCGCAGACGCTTGATGGCCAGCAGGCGCTCACGTTGGTTCGCTGCGACAACTATGCCACGCCGCTTGCCACCCGCGCAAAGGTGCAAGGTCAGGTGATGGAGGCAATAGTAAGGGAAATGCTTGCGAAGTCCCGCGTTGACTTGACGCGCTCGCTCGATGCCGTGGCAGAAAACATTCAGACTGACATGAGCTTCGACGACGTGTGGTCCTTGGTCGATGCGTACGGCCAGGGTTCCCAGATGACGGTGTACTCAAGCATCGTTCCTGGTCAGCTTACTATCGATCCGGATGGCGTCTACTATAGCATCTACCGCTCTGCGTTCGACAGCATGATTGAGGCGGTGGGAGAGGGGCGCAACCCCGACGAGGCGTCGGCAATCTCTGGACTGACGCCAAGCTTGGTGAAGGTGTCGGTGAAAAACGGTGCTGGCGTCCCGGGCGGCGCGTCGCAGCTAGCCGAGACGTTGACCGCGATGGGCTATCAAGTTCCCGAGACGGGCAATGCCGACAACTACGTCTACGACGAGACGCTCGTGGTGTACAAAGACGAGCTCATGCGCCCCACAGCCGACGACATCCTTGCTGCCGTGGGCAATGGGCGCGTGATCGACGCTGGATCGTTCTACCAGTTCGACACCGATATTTTGGTTGTTATAGGCAAAGACTGGAAGCCTACGCACTAAACGCTTGGCGCATGCATACGAGCCTAGCGGGCTGGCTGGGTGCGTGGGTGTTGATGCCGCTATTCGGCAAGCAGAGGGCCGTGTTCCAGGAAAAAGCGGCAGAACATGCAGGACTCTTTGACCGCTGCAGAGCGGTCGATGTTCGGGTTCATGAGCGCATCAAGAGCAGAGACGGCCTCGTAGGTAGGCCGCGTGCAATGGGTGTTCAGGCAATCGGCCGGACACCGTTCGCCTGGCGTGTTGTGGGGGCAGCGCGACTGCCACTCTTCGTCGCAACCGCGCTGCTGCCAACAGTTCATTATTGGACAGGAACGACGCTTGTGACGCCGGGCACACGATCTTTCAGAATGCGCTCCACGCCATGGGCAAGCGTCATCTGAGACATTGGGCAGCCTTTGCAGGCCCCCTGAAGCTCGACGCTTACGACGCCGTCGTCTGCCACGTCGACCAGGGCGACGTCACCGCCGTCTGCCTGCAAGCTTGGGCGGATGAGTTCCAATACGCTAGCAACTTGCTCTTTATCAACCATGGGTTTCTCCTCTATCTCCTTCATTGCTTACGGTTTGCAGCGCAATTCTACCACAGTGGATATCGTAAGCTGTGGCCGTGCTGTGTTCTGATAGAATAGCGTCAAGGAAATCATGTGAGCCAGTCGCAGAGCGGTGGTACCGGCATGGGAACTGTAGTGGAATGTGCTAAGTGCGGGTCGACCGAATTTGATTTACGCGAGTTCGAATCGATGATGGTTCTTTGCGACCAGCTCGCATTGTTCGGGCTGCGCTGTTCGCGCTGCCGCTCGCATGTTTTCGCTGTGTGCGTCATCCCGCACGAATTGCAGCCCCAGATTGAAGCTGCGGCTGCCAAATTGGGCGCGGGCATGGGCAGGCAGGCCCCGGCAGACATCTAGCGCAGCTGTGCGCTGCGGCGCACGGTAGGACGCGATGCTCAACGACTTATACCATAACCTTGATCCTGTGGCCTTTACGCTAGGCCCCTTGAGCGTGCGCTGGTACGGCATTGCCTATGTGCTGGGTTTTTTGTGCACGGCGGTTGTGGTATGGCGCGTGGCAAAGCGTTGGAAAATCGATGTAGGCGTAGACCAGGTAACCACGATAATCATGTGGGCGATCATCGGCATCATCCTAGGTGCGCGCCTTGGCTACGTGCTGTTCTATGGGGCCGGATACTATTTGGAGCATCCCGAGCATATCCTTATGTTCTCCGAAGGGGGCATGAGTTTCCATGGTGGCTTGATTGTCGCCCTGCTCTCTGGACCGATCTCCGCGCGGCAAACACGTATTCCGTATGCCACAATCGCCGATCTGTGCGCGCTGGGTGCCCCTATAGGACTGTTCTTCGGTCGGTGCGCCAACTTTGTCAACGGAGAGCTATGGGGTGCGGTGACCGATCTTCCCTGGGGTGTGGTCTTCGGTGGCGTGGCAGGCGATCTTCCGCGTCATCCCAGCCAGCTCTATGAAGCGCTGCTCGAAGGCGTGGTCATCTTCGTCGTGCTGTTCGCCCTGTCCCGCAAGGTTCCTCCGCGTCCTCGTGGCACGTTTTTGGGGCTCTTTCTTGTCATGTACGGGACGTTTCGCTTCCTGATCGAATTCGTGCGTCAGCCCGATGCGCAACTTGGCTATTTGGCGGGCGGATGGTTCACGATGGGACAGGCGCTTTCGTTGCCCTTGGTGCTTGTGGGGATTGCTGTGCTTGTTTGGGTGGCCCACACCAGATTGCCCCAAATGGGGGTTCGGTGACCGTAGCGAGCCTCTTGCGCACGTGCATGCCTCCTTCTTGTCTAAGCTGCTCGTGTGAAGTTAGAGCAAGTTGGTGTCGAAGTCACGGTGCAAGACGTATCATAGGTGCATACTAGAGGTAAGCGCGCACAACGCTTGCTCGTGCGTATTCTAAGCGGGAGAGCGCAAGCGAAAAACGCTTGCCACAGTTGTTTTGTCAGATGGAGGATGCATCCTCCGAAAGAGAAGGAGATACTCATGCTGAAGTTTTTCAAGTGCCTGCATTGCGGCAATGTGGTAGTCAAGGTCTACGACAAAGGCGTGCCGGTTATGTGCTGCGGTGAAAAGATGGTCGAGCTGGAAGCCAACAGCGAAGACGCCGCCACCGAAAAACACGTTCCCGTCGTGACCATTGACGGCAATGCCGTGAACGTGGTGGTGGGTGAGGTTGAGCACCCCATGACCGAAGAGCACCTGATCACTATGATCGTGCTGGAGACCAAGAAGGGATTCCAGGTCGCGCAGCTTACCGCCGAAGACGCTCCGAAGGCAAGCTTCGCCGTTGCCGACGGCGACGAAGCGGTGGCGGTTTACGAATACTGCAACCTTCATGGTTTGTGGGGGGCCAAGCTGTAGGCTTGGCACCCACAAACGGCCGACGCTGCGAGCGGCGGAGGTCCCCATCCTTGCCCCTTGTGTGGCACACTTGCGCGCAATCGCTGTACGCCTGGTGCCGTGGCGGGGCAATTATGGGGGCCTCCGCCGCTCTCGCCGACTCTTCGACTATTGAGTCCGCCGTTCTGGCGAACGGCGGCCCTGCCGACGCTGCGATCGAGCCTGGCGGCGCATTTCGCCCTTGTTTTTGACCTTGCGTACCAAAGTACGCGGCGGTCAAAAGGCGGGCGAACTGCACTCGCCAGGCTCGCTCTCGCTGACTCTTCGACCACCTGCGTCTCCGCTCTGCTTCGGGGAGGTCAACCTGCCTGCGTCTCGCTCGGCCTTCGGCCTTCGCTCGCGCTGCCGCTTGAGGGTCGCCCTGCTTGCGCCTCGCTCGGCCTTCGGCCTTCGCTCGCGCTTGGGGCGTGGGGTGTCCTGGGGTATGATTAGGCGCATGGAAACTACGTGCGACATCGCGATTGTTGGTGGCGGGGCATCGGGGCTTGCGGCGGCGATCGCTGCCGCCCGTACGGCTTCTGGTGCGGGACGCAGCGTGTCTGTTGCTGTGCTCGAGGCGTCCGAGCGCGTGGGACGCAGCATCCTGAAGACGGGAAACGGTCGATGCAACTTTTCTAACGAGCATGTGGCAGATGGCCGCATGCTCTTCGACTATCATAACGCCGCCTTCTTTCGGGAGGTGCTCGGCACGCTCTGTAATCAGAACGCCGTTTCTGCTGGAACGGAGGTGGAGGGGCTTCCCGATGCGCGCATTGTCGGCGAACAGGGCGGCACCCGTCCTGACCCGGTGCTCGACTTCTTCGAGGGGTTGGGGCTCGAGTGGCGCCAGGAGGCGGAGGGCCGTCGTTACCCGCTTGCGAACAAGGCTTCGGTCGTGCTCGATGTGCTCCGTGCAGAAGCCGCGCGCCTTGGTGTCAAAGAGGCGTGCGGTTGCCCTGTCCGGGCGGTGGAGCCTCCGCGCGAAGAAGGGGCGTTGTTCACACTGTGCCTGGAAGACGGCGTGTTTTGGCGCGCAAAGGTGGTCGTGGTTGCATGCGGCGGTGAAGCAATTGGGCGCATCGAGCTTCCGTCCGGTGCGTCTGGAGGCAATGGCCTCGAGGTCGATGTGGCTCCTCTTGTCGCGTTGCCGGCGTCCCCCGTGCTTGGTCCGCTGCGCTGTTCCGACGAAAGCTGTCGGCTCACGCGCGAACTCGACAACATTCGCGTGCGTTGTACAGTGTCGCTTTTCAGGCCGCAGGATGCCTCTGACAGCCGGGAACTCGTGCTTGTGCGTGCCGAACCGGGCGAGATGCTGTTTCGCGCATACGGCGTTTCGGGCATATGCGTGTTCGACCTTTCGCGTGCCGCACAGCCGGGAGACACGCTTTCTATCGACCTTTTGGATCCACTCGTTCCCCGCATTCAAGCGCGAGGGTATCTAGAGCGCCGCCGCGACCAGCTCCTTGCGCTTTACGACTCCCTTGATTGCGCCCGCTTCCTGCGCGGTCTCGTGCTTCCACGTGTGGCAGACGTGCTGCTTAAGTATGCCGGGCTCCAGGACGGAGACGCGCTCGACGACGCTGCGCTTGACAGCCTGGAAAGCGCCCTTACTATGTTGAGCTTAGAGGTCGTGGGTGTCGGGGCGCCGGATCAGTGCCAAGTGCGCCGGGGCGGCCTTTCCGTTGCGTCGTTCGATCCTGCAACCATGGAGGCATGCGCGTTGCCTGGGCTGTTCGCATGCGGTGAAGCGTTGGATGTGGATGGTCCCTGCGGTGGCTACAACCTGCATTGGGCGTGGGCAAGCGGCCTGGTGGCAAGCATGTCGGCTGCTCGTGCGGTGAGGTAGAGGAAGGCAGCCCGATTGCTC
>JAFUCW010000044.1 GCA_017459485.1 Eggerthellaceae bacterium
GGGGGTCACCAGGCTGCCCGCCTGCTTCACGTGGTCGCCGAGCACCTCGCGCAGCGCCCAGTGCAGGATGTGCGTGGCGGAGTGGTTGCGCTTGATGCGCTCGCGGCGCATGGCGTCGATCGCCGCTGTTGCCGAAGCGCCCAGCTCCACCGAGCCGCGCACCATGCGCACCTGATGCGCCACCAAGCCGGCTTCGGGCTCCTTCGTGTCGAGCACCTCCGCCTCCCAGCCGTCGCCGCAGATGGAGCCGACGTCGCCCACCTGGCCGCCCTTCTCCGCGTAGAACGGGGTGCGGTCGAGCACTATCGACCCCTCTTCGCCTTCGGCCAGGCGCTCCACCTGCTCGCCCGCCTTCAGCAGAGCGCGCACGGCGGCGTCGCACGACGTTTCGGTGTAGCCCAAGAACTCGGTCGCGCCTTCCTTCTCCAGGATGGCGGCAAGCGTCCCGTCGAACGTGGACCAGGCCGCTTCGGAGTCGTCCTGCGTGGCGGCGCGGGCAAGCGCGCGCTGGCGCTCCATGCACGCGTCGAACTCGTCCATGTCCACGCGGATGCCGCGCTCTTCGCAGATCTCCTGGGTCATTTCCAGCGGGAAGCCGTAGGTGTCGTGCAATGTGAAGGCGGTCTGCCCCGAAAGCACGGTGCCCTCAAGCGACTCCAGCTCTTCTTCCAGGAAGGTGCGGCCATGGGCAAGCGTCACCCCGAAACGCTCTTCTTCGGCATGGACCGACTTGCGTATGAAGTCGGCGTTTTCGACGAGTTCGGGGTATGCAGGCCCCATGACGTCGATGATGTTGTCGACATACCGCTCCAGGAACAGGTCCTCGATGCCAAGCAGGTTCCCCTTGAAAACAGCGCGGCGCAGCAGACGGCGCTCCACGTACTCGCGGCCTTCGTTGCCGGGCATGATGCCGTCGCCGAGCATGAACGTGACCGCGCGCGCATGGTCCGCCATGACGCGCAGCGCCATGTCGTCCTTTTCGTTTTCCCCATAGGTCTTGCCGGTCAGGCGCTCCCCCACCTCGATCAGGCCACGGAGCACGTCGGTATCGAAGTTGCTGGTCACGCCCTGCATGATGGCCGCCATGCGCTCCAGGCCCATGCCGGTGTCGATGTTTTTCTTGGGCACCGGCGCAAGGGTGCCGTCCTCCTGGGCGTCGTATTGGGTGAACACCAGGTTCCAATACTCCAGGAAGCGGTCGCAGTCGCAGCCGGGAGCGCACTCGGGACTCCCGCATCCCACTTCCGGACCCTGGTCGTAGTAGATTTCCGAGCAGGGGCCGCACGGTCCGGTCGGGCCGGCGCGCCAGAAGTTGTCGTCCTCCCCCAGGCGCGTTATGTGGCTGGGATCAACGCCCAGGCCCTTCCAGATCTCGATGGTTTCGTCGTCGTCCTCGAACACGGTGAAGTGGAGCTTTTCGAACGGCAGCTTCAGCACGTCGACCGAGTACTCGAGCGCCCAGGCGCACATCTCCTCCTTGAAGTAATCGCCGAACGCGAAGTTGCCCAGCATCTCGAAGAAGCTCAAGTGGCGCCCGTCGGTGCCGATGATGTCGATGTCGTTGGTGCGCACGCACTTCTGGACCGTGGTCGTGCCGATGTAGGGCGCTTCCAGGTGCTTTTGCTGCAGGTAGTAGGGCTTGAACTGCACCATGCCCGCACTGGTGAGCAGCATGCTCGGGTCGTCGGGCACGAGGCTCGAAGACGGCCAACGCTGGCAGCCCTTCTCTTCGAAGAACTTCAGGTAGCTTTCGCGGATCTCTGCGGTTGTCATGTATTGCATCTTGGTTTCCTTCTCACAATAAACGGGGTGCCGCATGACGCACCCCGTTGCTTGACCTGCGTGTGTCGTGACGTCTATTCGGACTTCTTCGCGTCGTCGGAGCCGCGTCCGAGAAGGTCGTCCACCACCGACCCCACTTCCTCGGCGGCGCCGTCAGAGGCGGCGGCTGCGTCGGCTGGTGCGGCAGCTTCAGGAGCAGCGGCTTCGTCAGCGACGGCGGCTTCGGCCTCCATGTCCTCCTTGACCTCGAGAGCAGAAGCGGCGGCGAACGCCGAAACTGCTGCGGCATCGGCAGCGGGAGCAGCAGGTGCCTCTGCAGCTGCGGCGCTCTTCAGGCGCTCTTCTTCGGCAAGGACTTCGGAGAGTTCCGCTTCGAGCTCCGCCACGCTCTTTCCGTCGTCGCCAGCAGACCCGGCGCGATAGGTGTAGTACTGGTGGCCCTGCTCTCCTTCGGCAGAAGCAGCCTCCTTCTGCTTGTCGGCATGTGCAGCGCCGTCGGCCAAACGGGCAGACTCGTCGGACCCACGCGCAGGATTGACCACCCTGCGGACGCGGTCGGAAACGCTCGTGACCAGGTTCAACGGTGCCGATGCAACGTTGTCGATGGCGTTTGTGGTTTTCGAAACGGTGCCCGAGATGTCACCGACGTTTTCCAGAATCTGATCCACGCGCATCATCTCTAGGTTGGCGGCGTCAAGCGTCCAGGAAACGCGCTCCATCAGCGGGTCGACGCGCTTCATTGCAGGAGCCAGCTCTTCGGTGATTTTCTCCACGTGCTCAAGCGTGGGCTTGAGGTCCTCGACCGTCTTGCGCGCGGACTTGAGCATACGGACCAGCTCGACAAGGAACCAGATAAGCGCAATGCCCACCAGGATGAACACGACAGGCAAAACAATGTTCAGTACAGAAACGGCGTCCATGTGCAAGCCCCTTTCGAAAGCTTCATTTTCGAATAGTTGATTTTAACACGCTACTTGGGGTTTCTGTCGCGATATGTGGCATTTTCACGATAGGCTTCCCAACCCCGCTCGCTTGGGCGGTAGAAGCAACCTCGCTCCAGGCCTTCGGGAAGATAGCGCTGCTCCACCCAGCCAGACGGGTAGTCATGCGGATAGAGGTATGCACCGTAGTTTTCCGCGCCCGGA
>JAFUCW010000490.1 GCA_017459485.1 Eggerthellaceae bacterium
ATGTACTTGAACCGATCGATATCTCCGATGAAGAAGCAGAGCGGGTTCTCTTTGCTGACATGCTCAAGCTCCCCAAGAAGATACTCGTCGGTCACACGGCGGTTGTTCAGCCCCGTGAGCACGTCGCTGTTGATCTGCGTTTGCTGCATGTTCGTATAGACAAGCACCGTGCCGAACAAAAGCATGAGTTCCATGACAGGCAGATTGGGCACAATGACGTCAATGATGCCTCCCATCATGGGAAACAGCAAAAACAGCATGAGGGTTCTGTACTGGCTACGCTGCGAAGGAGAGTGGACCTTCGAAACCTTCGTGGCAATGTGCACCGTTGCCACTATCAGGTAGAGCAAGGCAAGTACCGCCATGGTTGAGTACAGAGGTCCATGAATGTACTCGTTTCCTTCGTAGCTAAACACAAGACCAGTGAAAGGAGTGGTGAGCACCAACGCTATCGCAATTGCCAAAGGCAGCATGGAAGCGACGCGAAACTGTATGGTGGCAACCAATTCTGGGTTGAGTCGCAGCTCAATGTACTTGAACCAATAGTACGACGCCACGCAAATAGCTATCAGGTTGGCCATGCTGAACGGCCAACCAGGTATGTTCAAATAACCGTAGTTGATCCACACCCACACCGTATTGGAAAACGTGAAGACCAAAACACCGATGATGAAGCTGCGAAATGCGCCAATCTCCTGCTCGGTGCCCATGTCAGTCGAAAGCTGACCCAAAATGACCATGCCAATCGACCCGCAGACAAGCGTGATAAGGAAGTATGTGAAGACATAGGAAAACGTCATTCATTGGCCCTCGTGCTGATACGTGGTGCATGAAATTGTACCTTGACCGAACAGTGAGGCATCGTAGGTAGTCAGGGCCTCGCCGTAACTGGCGCTTGTGCGGCAGCTTTTGCTACTGCTGCGACTGCCGCGCATCCGCGAAGGAAACCGAACCTACGGCAACAAGACTGGCAAGGCGCGCTCGTGCATAGTGATCACGAAGTCGGTGCCTTCGACCTTTTCTCCGTCTGCCTGGGCAGGCAGCTGCTCGTCAAAGCGCAGCACCAACTCCGAAGCGCGATCGAAATTGATTCCTCGCGCATGCACGTGCTTGCCCTTTTTGGCGCGCGAAAAAACGAGCACAGCTCGAGGCACCGACCAAGGAGCTTCGGCGAAGCAGATGTCGAACAGCCCATCGTCGGGGAGCGCATCGGGACAAATGCGAAACCCTCCCCCATACGTAGGACCGATCTGCACGGCAAACGTCATCGCCATAACGTCGAGGGCACGTTGGCCGTCGAACGCGCCTTGAACACGATAGGAAACCAAGTGGTGAAGCAGCTGGTCAATGCCTACGTCGAAATAAAGAGACCTCCCGGTTTTTTGCGTAGTTTTGCGCCGTTCCACCGTCCCAAGCGCAATTGCCGCGTCTAACCCGAACGAAAGCGTCTCAACGAAGTACTCTTCGTTCACTTGCCCCACGTCCAAAAGGCGGGGCTTTGAAACGAGCAGCTGGGCAACTGCCTCTTCGACGTTTTCAGACATGCCCAGAGTGCGCGCATAGTCGTTGCCCGACCCCACGGGAACGACACCCAACGCAGGACGCTCGCCAGGCTCAAGGCTCATCAGGCCATTGGCAACCTCGTGGATGACGCCGTCACCGCCTACCACCACGACAGTGCCGTAGGCGCCAACCGCCCCAGCCGCAAGAAACGTGGCTTGACCGGCAGACGCGGTCTGGACCTCGTCCACGGCACCTGTCCCCAAGGCTTCGCGCAGCAGGCGGCGCACGTGGTAGGCCGCCCTGGCGCCTTCCCCCCGTTTCGCAACAGGGTTGGCGATTATGAGCGTCTTTGTGTCATGCATCCCCACGAATGTCTCCTTGCGGACAGCCGCGTTGGCAAGGCCGGACCCTATTGCCCGACACCGCACTGAAGCAGCACGCTAGAACAACCCGAACTGCGTTGCCACGATGGCCAGAACCACCGCCACGATGGCCACGGCGGCGATCACCTTGAACGCCGTGGACGCCCCGTCCGCACCGCCACCGGGCCCGCGCACTTCGAACAGTTCTTTCGTAGTGCCGCTTACCGTGTCCGCCGGCTGCCCCAGCTTGCGATACGTTGCCTGAGGATCAAGCCTCCCACAGGACTGTTCGTTCTGCTCATCGTGTAGTGAGTCGTTTTCCATGAATCCATTCTACATCGTCTTTCGCGTCTAAGATGGCAGGGCGTCCAGAGACAGAAAACCTCTGTCCAGGGTTTCAAGAAGATCCACCGATGTTTCACCTGTTCATTTCGGTACTTTTTCTGCTTTTCGTGCATAAATACCTCTTACTGCCCTCTGTTCAATATGATAAGACGTTAGCGATTCTTAAAGATTGCATCCTAGTCGCCATACATGAAAGGAAGGACCATGACCGTAAAAGTTGCGAAAAGCCTGCTTGTTTTTGCATGCTTTGCCGTTTTTGCGGCTGCGCTTCTGTGCGCAGCAGCCCCTACAGCATACGCAGACGAACCCCC
>JAFUCW010000491.1 GCA_017459485.1 Eggerthellaceae bacterium
CGCCTTCGAGCAAATAACCAAACAGCTCAACAAGCTCGTGTGCGTATTCAAGATCACCGACTTGACAGAAGAAGAGGCGATCGAACGCGAGCTGGTGCTGTTTCGCGTGGCGGTTGAGCCTTCGCTGCGCAGCGAGGTTATCGAGATTTCGAACGTGTTCCGTTCTAAAATCGTCGATGTGGGGAAGAGGTCGGTCACCATTGAGGCCACAGGTGCGCAGGGTAAGCTTCGTGCTCTCGAGGAGCTTCTGCGCCCCTACGGCATTGCCGAGATCACGCGCACGGGCATTACCGCCATCACGCGCAGTCCAAAATAATTCAGGGCTGAATTGAGCCAGGCGCAAAGCATCGTTCGGGGTCTTGTCCCATTTGGTAGAATGTGCGCATGATGCGAAAAATCAGCATACTCGACACCACCTTGCGCGACGGCGAACAGTCGCCTGGCGCCTCCATGACGCGCGAAGACAAAGTGGCCATCGCACGCCAGTTGGTCCGGTTGAACGTCGACGTCATCGAGGCGGGCTTTCCTGCCTCTTCTCCAGGGGACTTCGAAGCCGTTCGCATGGTGTGCGACGCGGTGGGCGACGGTGCGGTCGTCTGTGCACTCACGCGGGCGGTCGAATCCGACATCACAGCTGCAGCCGAAGCGCTTTCGCACGCCGCTCGCCCACGTATCCAGACAGGAATCGGCGTGTCTGAAAGCCATTTGCGCGACAAGCTGCACATGACGCCTGACGAGTGCATCGAGCGCATCCGCCGCACGGTGCTCTTTGCCCGCAACCTCTGCGACGACGTCCAGTTCTATGCCGAAGACGCCGCCCGTGCGGACTGCGCGTTTCTTGCGCGCGCGTGCCATGCTGCGTTGGAATCAGGCGCAACCGTCATCAACATCCCCGACACGACGGGATACGCGCTGCCCGAAGACTTCGCTCGCCGTATCCGCTACCTCTTCGAGCAGGTAGACGGATTGGACGAAGTCGTGCTATCCGTCCATTGCCACGACGACCTTGGTCTTGCTTGCGCTCTTTCGCTCGCGGGCGTTGCCGCCGGTGCCTCACAGGTGGATTGCACCATCAACGGATTGGGGGAGCGCGCCGGCAATTGCGCATTGGAGGAGCTGGTCATGGCGATTCACGTCCATGGGCAGGAAATGGGCGTTTTCGCCGATGTCAACACCCGAGAGCTTGCGCGCACGAGCCGCCTTGTCTCTTCGGTCACTGGAATGCGCGTTCAGGCAAACAAGGCCATCGTGGGTGCGAACGCCTTCGCCCACTCTTCGGGCATCCACCAAGACGGCGTTTTGAAGAACGCTTCCACGTACCAGATCATCGATCCGGTGGAGGTTGGCATGGCTACTTCGCGGATCGTGCTCACGGCGCGCAGCGGACATGCGGCGCTTGAGCATCGTCTCGAGGAGCTGGGGTTCGAATTCGACGAGGATACCCTCGACGAAATCTACGACAGGTTCCTCGAGCTGGCGGATCGCAAGCGCGAAGTCTTCGACGAGGAGCTGGAAAGCCTGGTCGGCGAAATGGGCCGTCAATCCAAGTCGATTTACTCTCTGCAAGCCCTCCAGGTCTCCACGGGCTTCCCGCTGACTCCGACCGTCACGCTCACGCTTGCCGACGAGACGGGGAAGCAGCATACGGTTGCCACCACGGGCGACGGACCCATCAACGCAGCGTATAGCGCCGTCAACCAGATTGTGGGTGTGGAAAACGAGCTGCTCGAGTTCGACGTTTCTGCGGTCACGCACGGCACCGACTCCGTTGGAGAGGTATACGTGCGCATTTCGGGGCCCGAGGGCCGCGTCTTCACGGGGCGCGGCGCCGACCCCGACATCATCGTTTCGTCGGTGAGGGCCTACTTAGACGCCCTCAACCGCCTGCTTCATTCGCAGCGGTCGGAATCGGATTCCTAGTTCCACGACCGTGCGAGTGAGAGGAGCGTGGATGACAGGAATCCGCGTTTCGGCTGGCCGGTATGGGTCGCAGGGCGTGGGGCGCTGCGTGGGAGTCGTATGCAGAATTGTGGTTGTGGCTCCACAAGGATGGCGTTTCGGTGCGATTTATGGTAATACTAGTAATGCGTTTGAGCGCGTACAACTTTTCGAACTTGCGAGAAGTGGGCATTTGCCCGCTTCTTTTTTCAGGAAGGGGGTTCATTGGCGTGCTGACGGCGAAAGAGAAAATGCTTCTGGATGCGCTGGAGCCCCTGGCGCGCGAACGCGGTGTCGAGGTGGTCACCGTTGAAGTGGCGGGTGCCAAGAAAGCTCCGACCATCCGCGTCTTCATCGACACGGAACATGGTGTCAGCTTCGACGAGCTTTCAGCAGCTCAGGATTGGATTTCGCCGCTCATGGACGAGGTTGACCCGTTTCCAGGGGCCTACACGCTCGAGGTGTCAAGCCCCGGGATCGATCGCCCCTTGCGCACGCCCGATCATTTCGAGCGCTTTGCGGGGGAGACTGTGGTTGTGGTTTGCAGCGCACCCATCAATGGGCGCACGAAATGGACGGGCACGTTGTGCGGTTTTCGTGACGGTTGCGTCGTGCTCGATGTCGATGGCGTTGAAGAGGCCATCGGGCTAGAAGGTATCAAGCGTGCCAACGTCAAAGGCACGGTAGACTTTTCGAAACAGGAGGATTAGGCAATGGCAACCTCAGAGTTGATCGATGCGCTGCAGGCGCTTGCTCACGAGCGCAGGATAGACGAGTTCTACC
>JAFUCW010000492.1 GCA_017459485.1 Eggerthellaceae bacterium
CCGCTGCGAGACGACCTGTGGCTTTCAGGTTCCGCCGACCACCTCAGCCGTCTTGCGCTACGCCTGGGCAGGAAAAACCCTTGCGGAACCTGCAAAGCAGCGCGGGTGCGGGGCACCTCCGCCGCTCTCGCTGATCCTTCGACCACCTGCAGGCCCTTGCCATATGAAGGAGTAGATAGGTATTGCGTTTCACTGCGGTTGCTTCGAGTCTTTTTGGGTTTCTTCGGGTTGCTATGGCCTTGCGGGCGGCCCTATTCGCGCTGCTAAAACCCCTGATGCATGGTAGAATATAACGGTTGACAGCCTGCGGTGTGTCGGCTTATGGATTACGTTGTCGTTTGCATACAATTTTGCTATGCGAAAGGCAGGAGAGGTTTTGGTGCGCAGGGACACGTCAAGAACAATCCGCGCGATGTCGGGCTTCACGCTCATGGAGCTGCTTGTGGTGGTTGCCGTCGCCGTCATTGTCGCGGCCATTGCGGCACCGAACGTGGCGCATATTGCGCGCAACACCGAAGTGAGCCGTCTGGACAACTATGCCAAGGAAATCTACGTCGCTGTTGCCGACCAGTTCGTCGGCATGGAAGCATCCAGCGAATACGTCGCGTTCAACCAACTGGTGCGCGAAGCAGTAAGCCGCAACCTGGGCAACATGGATGCCGTGCCAGGTGACGCACCCAATTCCGAATGGCGCAACTACTACTATCTGACCAGCTACGATGCTGGGTCAGGCGGCCCGGAAGGCGCTGCCGACATTGCCATGCAGGCCGTTGTCGACCGTGTCGCCGTCCTTAAGGACCTTGTGCATGGCGGCCGCTACATCATTGAAGTCAACCCGCGCTCCGACGGCACGGACGTCTATTCCGTGTTCTATTCCGAAGACGCCCGCTTCACCTACGACGACGTGCTCAAGCTTGACACGCGCAGTATTGACGAGCGCCGCGGCGCCATAGAGGGCAGTCCGCTGGGCTACTACTGCGGCATTGCGGCGGAAGGGTCGGAAACGCCCGACCAGTTCAACCCGCGTGCGACCTTCGTCAACGGCGAAGAGCTCTTCTTGAACGTGTTTTGCCGTTGCGGCATAGGGCTGGTGGGCACCCAGTACGGGCTGAGCGTCAACATCACGATCACCGACGGGACCACCACCGATTCCTTCACCCTTTCCGGTGGGCAGGACTTCCAGCTCGACGAGCATGGCAACATAGACTTCGACATTGTTGTCGACAGCCTGCGCGAAGGCATGCATTTTGCGGATTTCGAACCGAGCCTCAAGCCTGGCGCGAACCTGAACGCCACCGTCGAAGTGACCTACCTCGACCCGGATGGTTCCACTATCACCACTCCCGCCGGCATGCGCGGCCAGGCAACTGCAAACAGCCTGTATGCGAACAATTTTGACGGGTTGGTCGAAGTTGCCAACGTCCGTCATTTGGCCAACCTGGCGCTTGTGCCCTCCGACGTGTTCGCCGTCCGGCAGACCGCCGACATCGACTTCGACGCCTCCACTTGGGGCACGGTCGATCGCACGCGCCTTTCGCTTGCCACGCGCCTGCACAACGAAAACACCTACCGTACTGCCTACGTGAACCCTCTTGACCCGCGTACAAGCGAATACTTCCCGGGATTCGCGCCCCTTTCGCCTGCTGCGGGCGCCACGTGGGAGTTCGACGGGCGGGGCAACACCTTGTCCAACTTCTACTTCAAAGGCGAAGGCGCAAGTGGCCTGTTCGCCACCGTTCAGCCTGGCCAGTCCGTAAGCAACGTCTCGCTGGTGGACACCACCGTCGAAGGCCCTGGACCTGCAGGGACGCTTGCGGGAAGGGTTTTGGGACGCGTGGCGAACTGTGGGGCCCACTTGGGCATCTACAGCGACGTCGACGCGCACAAGCAGTCCCTCTTCCTAGTCAGGTCCACCGGCGAAGGAGCCGCGGGTGGCCTGGTGGGCGAAGCGACGGGAGACCAGGCGGTGCTCGAGGGCTGCTACGCGGCCGTGGACGTTGTGGGCACCGAATCGTCTGCGGTAGGCGGCCTGGTGGGCCGGTTCGCCGGGCTGGCGGTTTCCACAAGCTACGCCTCCGGAGTGGTGGACGCAGGCGGTGCAGCAGGCGGTCTGATGGGCGTGTTGTCGTCGGGCGCCGTCCAGGGATGCTATTCGACTTCCGACGTCAATTCCGGCTCTCCTGCAGGTGGGTTCGTTGGCAGTGCAGAGCGCGGCTTTATCATGGACTGCGTTTCGTACGGGCAGGTATCCGCGCTCCCGGGCGGCGCCTTCGTGGGTGCCCAGGGCGGCGCCGAGTTCCAGGAATGCCGCTGCCTGGTCCAAACGGGATACAACATGGGCCTTGACGGGCAGCCGGAAGGCGTTTCCAGCCAAGACCTTGGCTCGCTTTCTGCTGCACGCCTGGGTCCCGACCACAGCCATCCGTACCGTGCGCGCCTTTTGGGCACGTCGTTTCCGTTCGCGCCCGTGCTCGACGACCATTGGGGCAACTGGCCCGACCCCGTGCCTGTCAGGCCCACGCTCCTCTACTACGAGCACTACGCAGACGGTTCGTACGGCTACTACGGAACAGGCTACGACCTGACCGAAGACATCTCCATCAACACGCTCGACGACACGCTGGTGGTCTCCGACGACGGCTATGCGCTTCTGGTTCCCCAGAAACTGACCGGGTTCGACTATAGGGTCAACAACGGAGAGTCCTTCCGCGCCAACGTGGGGGACGCTCCCGCAACGGGCACGTTCGTGGAGCTGCCCACCAGGGCCGATTCCGCGCAATACGCCGCCGAAGGAGCCGTCGACGAAGGCGATCCGTCGTACTACCTGTACTACCGCAAGGACGAAGCGACCATTCCGCTGCAGGACTTCCATGTCTACCAGCTCCCCTTCGACCTTCAGATGCCGGGACGCGTCGCCTCGTCTTTCTACGACTTGCTCGAAATCGAGATTGCCGAAGCGGACGGCATCAGCTCGAACAGCTACTCGTTCTACTACAACCCCGACTTCGCCCGCATGGCGACAAGCCCCAACGCGCAAGGCCGCACCGACGCTCCCGCCGACCCTGCGCGCCTGCCCATCCGCACGGCGCGGCAGCTGAACCGCCTGGGCTACCAGCCGCTTTACTGGGGCGCCACCGTCGCCTTGGAGCGCGACGTCGACTTCGGCTACTACACCAAAGACTACCTGGGCAACGCGATTGACCTGTCTTCGACGTCGGGCCCCTACGCCAACCAGCCCATCGGACTGATCGGACAGCCCTTCACCGGCATCTTCGACGGGGCGGAGGTCGCTGACATCGACTTCAACCACACCGCGCCCGGCCAGGTGGCTGCCGGCCTGTTCGGCTGCCTGTCCGGCACGGTGCGCAACGTCCATGTTGCCGCGTCCAAGATCAACGCCGCCACCGTCATGCGTACAGGCGACGTGCCCGGATCGTTCGCGCCGTCGCTTGGCGTGCTGGTGGGGCTTGTGGACGGCGGCACGGTCGAAGGGTGCAGCGCATCCGGCTACCGCGTCAGCTTCGAGTCTCCCACCGCCGTGAACGCGGTTGCGGTGGGCGGCCTGGTGGGGCTCAACCAGGGCACGGTGGCACACCGCACCGCCGCCAACATCACGGTCGTCAACGACGCCGCATCGGCATCGGGTGCCACGCTGGGAACGGGCGGCTTGGTCGGCGGCAACGCCGGCACCGTCATTTCGTGCTACGCCGTGGAAAACGTGCTTCTCTGCCACACCGGCACCAGCGGGTCCGGGCGCACGCTTGTCCTGGGCGGCCTTGCAGGCGTCGCGTTCGAAGGCGACCGTAAGGTGGAGGGCTGCTACGCGTGGGCCTACAAGGGCGAAACCGCATGTGCCGAAGGTGACGCAGTGCGCCTTTTCGCCCTGACCGATCCCGCCAACACCCAGCTGGTGGATTGCTGCTACCTGGATGTGGCGGAGCCCTTCGAAGACGGGGAGGCCGCCAAGCTGGTTTCTCCGACCGAGTTGCAGAATGCGACCATCGGCTCCATGTCGGGTGGTGCGGTGCCGCGTGCCACGTACGGCGAAACCATGTCGGGCCATGTGGTGCAGCACTCCGACAACTACCCCTATCCGGTGGTGTGCAGGGACCCCTACGGCGACATGGCCCACTACGGCTTCGATTGGTGGTTCTAGTGGCTGGTCGGACCAACATACTTAAGTCTGAATCGGGCGCATCCATCCTGTTGGCGATGGCCATCGTGCTCGTATGCTCCATGGTGGCGGCCGTCGTCCTTGCGGCAGCAGCGGCGAACGTGGGCAAGAACGCATCCGTCGAAGCGCGCAACCGCGCCTACTATTCCGCCAGCTGCGCCGCGCAGCTGCTGGCCGACGACTTTGCCACAAGCGGCTTGCGCGGGGAGGTTTCCCGCGAGGTGGTCACCTACGCGTGCAAGCGCGACCATGCCTCCTACGTCCATGAAGACCATGGCGTCGAAGTTGAAGGCGAGAAAGTCTTCACTTCTGCGCTTTTCAGGACCGCTCCCAAGCCATTCGTGCAGGTGGTTGAGCAAGCGGCGTGGGTAGTCGACCCTAATGATCCCAATTCGACGTTCGAGCAGCAGATTGTCGTGCATGCTCCCGACCTCTACGACGTGTATGCCAGCGTGAAGGTCGACAACGAGTACAACATCAACGTCGAGCTTGTCAGCACGGCGGACGAAGGCGGCTATAGCTACGCGCTTACGCTCCAGATTCCCGCGGTGGTAAGCGAACCGACCATATCGAGCGTCACGACTGCCACGGACAAGCACATGGACGGCTGGGAGTACTACGAAGAAGCGCAGGGCCTTTCCTGGAAGCAGGCCACGCAGCTCAACCAGCAAACGGGATCCTACGAACCGCTCGAAAACGAGTTCGGGCGCGCGGTCGCGCAGTCCTACGACGTGACGACCACCACCTTCACCCCGGCCATCACCGGGGGAGCTCCGCTGAGGTCGACGGGGGAGGCGC
>JAFUCW010000493.1 GCA_017459485.1 Eggerthellaceae bacterium
CGTAGTCGTCCATGCTCAGGCCGGCATCTTCCAGGTAGCGCTTGACCTCGGGGCGTGCGTCGGCCTGCAGCTCTGCCTTGGCGTCTTCGATGCATGCGTAGTAGTTTGCGTCGTATTCTTTTATGGTTTCGATTTCGAACAGGTCACCGCCAACCGCCTGCTGCACGAATTCGGCCACGCGTTCGGTGTTGCCCTTTTCGATGTCCTTCACACCGCCCGCCCAATAGTTTTCGCCTTTGCGGGAGTAGTAGAGAATTAGATTTGCCATGGTTGTTCCTTCCTTCTATCTCGATTCTTATTAAACACGTTTATCGGTAAGACGAACCAAACTACTGTCTTACTTGCCTTATTTCGTCCCCTGCCTTAAGACAGACCTCCGTCTTGTCTTATTTCCTGGTTGGGAAGAAGCTTGGGTCTTCGAACTTGTCGGCCACGCTTTCCAGATGGCCGCGGATGGGCAGGTGCTGCGGGCACGCCGCCTCGCACAGACCACACTTGATGCATTCGCTTGCCTTGCCACGCCCCGACTGCACGATGTTGTTGTAGTACACCGTCTGGCTAGAGAAGCTGCCTGTGGTGCGCATAACGGAGTTGTACAGCGCGAAGTACTGCGGGATGGGGATGTTCTGCGGGCAGTCGTGCGTGCAGTATTCGCAGGCCGTGCACGCGATGGCGGACTCGGCTTCGATAGCGGCACGCGCCTGCCATACCACGTCCAGCTCCGCTTCGGTAAGAGGCTGGAAGTTGGCGAAGGTGTCGCAGTTTTCCTGCACCTGCTCCAGTTCGTTCATGCCGGAAAGCACCATGAACACGCCTGGCTGGCTGCCCGCAAAACGCAGTGCCCAACTGGCGGGTGTGGAACCGGGTGCGGCCGCTTCAAACGCATCGCGCGCGGCCTGCGGGACATTCACCAAGGTGGCACCCTTGCAGGGTTCCATCACCACCACGGGCAGGTTGTGCGCGTTGGCGATTTCCAGGCAGCGGCGCGACTGCACGTTGGGCTGGTCCCAGTCGGCGTAGTTGATCTGCAGCTGCACGAAATCGAGCACTTCACCGTGCACGCCCAGGATTTCCTCCAGCAGCTCGGGCATGTCGTGGAAGCTCATGCCAACATTGCGAATCTTTCCTTCAGTCTTCTTGCGCGCCACGAACCCGAACGCGTCGTGCTCCACGCACTTGGCGTACACGTTGTGGCCCATGTTGTGCAGCAGGTAGTAATCGAAGTAGTCCACGTCGCAGTGCTCCAGCTGCTCTGCGAAGATGCGCTCCATGTCTTCCGCGTCCTTGAAATCGCGCAAAGGCAGCTTGGTGGCCAGCTGGAAACTATTCCGCGGATGGCGCGCCACCAGGACCTTGCCTACAGCTTCTTCTGCGTGGTAGCCATGGTAGGTGTAGGCTGTGTCGAAGTAGGTGAAGCCGCGTGCGAGGAATTCGTCGAACAGCGCTTCAATCTTGGGATAGTCGAAATCGGCTGGACCGCCCTCGCCCACCGGCAGGCGCATGCAGCCGAATCCGAACTTGTAGCCTTCGTAGTCAACCATGGTTTTCCCCTTTGCTCTTAAGCGGAGAGATTCTTCTCTTGGAATTCCTGCGCTGCTTGCGTAATCTGCGCTTCGTATGCCACACGGGTTCCTCTCTCATATAAGTGACATTGTGTCGCTAAATTGGATTATACGAGACAAAGTGTCGCTAACAAGTTTCTTTGCTAGAATTCATAGCATGAACAAAGAAGCAACAGCCATCTTGAAACGCATGCCGGAAGCCGAAGCTGCGGATATTCGTCCCGCTCCAAGCATGCCGACAGACGAAACCGCTCCCGACTACGTCCGCGCGCGCTCGCCTGAACAAAAGCAGGAGCGCATGGACGCCATCTGCGCCGCGGCGGATGCGCTGTTCGGGACACGCCCCTACCACCAGATAACCATGGGCACCATTGCCGATGCGCTGGGCTGGTCGCGCTCCAACCTTTATAAATATGCCGCCACGCAGGAAGAAATCTTCCTGGAGCTCCACACGCGGAAGAATCGCGCTTGGGTTGCCGACCTTGCAAACACACTGCAAGATACCCCGCTGCCTGTACCGGACTTCGCTCGCACGTGGGCAACCGTAACCGAGCGCCATGCAGGATTCCTGCGCTATCAGGAGATACTCATTTCCATAATCGAGTCGAACGTCACACTGGAGCGCCTAACCGCATTCAAGCGTAGCTTTGCGGATATCCTCGATCCTGCTGCGAACGTCCTTATGCGCCAGTGCGCAATTGATGCCGAGGCTGCCCATGCCTTGTACCTGCGACTTCTTTACCAAGCGCCGGGCCTTTGGAACCACTACCATTGCGCTGAGCTTACCGCCGAAGCCATGAAGGCAGCGGGCTTGCCTCAAGTAGTAGGCAACTTCGTGGACGCCTACACCGACTTCGTGCAGCTTTGCGTATCCGACGCCAGCCTCACCTGACCAGGGACACCCCAAGCC
>JAFUCW010000045.1 GCA_017459485.1 Eggerthellaceae bacterium
GCTACGACTGGTGGCCCAAGGACAAGAGCCAGGTTCCCTTCATGGCCGAATTCGGTGACACGACGCACCCGACCGAAGAGCAGGCGCTTGACATGAGCGTGATCACGATGAAGCCCATGGAGTTCATGGGGGGCCACGTGATGCAGGCCGGCGGCCCGACCGAGCTGGGCATCAATGGCGCGCCGCTGCAGTTCGAAAACTACCAGGACTTCGTCGACCAGTACCAGGACCATGGCCAGTGGTCGCTGAAGATGATGAGCCCGTTTGGCTACTACAAGCGCTACATGTGGGGCTGGATCCGCACGCCTGTCGGGTTCTTCGATCCCGACAGCGAAGACTTCAACCGCACGGGCGTTCCTGGCCCTCCCGGATTCCCCACGCCCACCGGCAAGTTCGAGCTGTGGTCGACCGTTCTGGAATCCTATCCGGCCGACACGCAGGGCATTGAGCGCGAGGTCGGCCGCGAAGACGCCTACCTGGCCGCATTGCCCACGGCGCGCGAACCCTACGAGAGCCCCTATCAGACGCCTGACGTGTACGAGGAGTACCCGCTTATCCTCACGTCCGGCCGCCGCAACCCGCTGTTCTTCCACAGCGAAGGCCGTCAGCAACCCTTCATCCGCGAGCTATACCCGGTGCCGCGCTTCCAGATCCATCCGGATACGGCAGCCGAACTGGGCATCGAAGAAGGCGACTGGTGCTGGATCGAAAGCCGCCGCGGCAAGATCCGCGAGACGGCAGAGCTGTTCGCCGGCATCGACCCGCGCGTCATCGAGGCCGACCACGGCTGGTGGTACCCCGAACTGCCTGCGCCCAACCACGGCTGGGAGCTGTCCAATATCAACTGCCTGGTCGACCAGTACGCTCAGGACCCGCATCTGGGCACCACGACGCTGCGCGCCTACCTGGTCAAGGTCTACAAGTGCACCGAGGACAACTGTCCCGACGGCAAGATCGTCCCATGCGACCCGGCAACCGGCGTGGAGATCATCCACTCCCCCGACGACCCGCGTCTGAAGGAATGGATGCCCATGACCGCCGAAGAGATTCAGGAGCTCTAACATGCAGAACGTCATAGTCACAGAAATCAACAAGTGCGTGCGCTGCATGGCCTGCGAAGTGGCCTGCAAGGTCGAAAACGACCCGCCTCTGGGCAAGTTTTTCACTACGATCGAACGCATCGGACCTAACCCCATCAACGACGGCGACACCTTCCCCAACGTCGAGATGTACTTCCTTCCCATGAAGTGCCAGCACTGCATGAAGCCCGAATGCGTCGAGGTCTGCCCGACCGGTGCCAGCCAGAAGGTCGAAGACGGCACCGTCCAGATCGACGAGGAAGTCTGCATCGGTTGCCAGCAATGCATCCCCGCCTGCCCCTACAACGTGCGCTACCTCAACGAGGAGCTCAACGTTGTGCAGAAGTGCAAGATGTGCAAGCAGCTGACCGACAAGGACGAGCTGCCGCGCTGCGTGGCGGCGTGCACCGGACAGGCGCTGCACTTCGGCGACATCGACGACCCGGAGTCCGACGTGTCGAAGCTGGTGGCCGAGTGGGGAGATAAGGCCTACAAGCTGCCTGACTCCGGCAACGAGCCGTCGAACTGGTACCTGCTTGACAAGTTCAAGTGGCGCGAGACCTTCAAGGACGGAGCGAACCGCTAGACCCGTTCTTGCCCTTGCCCATTCCCTACGTGGGGCCCGCCTTGCTTCCTCCCTCCCTTGAAGGCGGGCCTCACGCTCAAACTGCACTCAACCGACAAGGAGTCGAGAATGACCAATTCCGCATTCCAGGGGCTTGACGATGCGATGCAAGCCCGCCGTCAGGTGTTTTCCGTCCTGTCCCGCCTGCTTGGCAGGGAAGTCGACGAAGAGCTGCTTGCCACGTTGAAGGAGGGCGGCATGCTCTCCAGCGACGACGAAGCGCTTTCCGGCGCCATCGGGCTGATCGAAGGCTACCTTGCCTCCGAAGGCTCCTCCAAGCTCGACCTCGACCGCGACTATGCCAAAGCCTTCTGCGGCGCGGGGTCCACGAACAAGGACTCGGCCTATCCCTTCGAGTCGTTTTACACGAGCAAAGAACGCCTGCTCATGCAGGAGGCGCGCGACGACGCCCTGCGCTGGTACCGCCGCTTCGGCGTCCAGAAGGCAGACGACTGGCACGACTGCGAAGACCATGTGGGCGTCGAGCTGGAGTTCGTCGTGCACCTGATCGACGAATGGCGCCGCGCTGCGGCCGAAGGCAACGAGGCCCGCGCCGCAGAGCTGCTTCTTGCCCAGCGCGACTTCGAGCGCACGCACCTTGCCAACTGGCTGCCCCTGTTCGCCATCGATGTCCGTCGGCGAGCTCGCACCGACTTCTACATCGGTCTTGCCCAGCTGGCAGACGCCTACGTGGCGCAGGACGTGGCTACCCTCGGCGAGCTGGTGGGCGACGGCGCCTAGGCGCCGAAGGAGGAGCCCCCATGAGCATGAACAACCTTGTCGGGTTCGCCATCGCGGCAGTGCTTGCCGCCATCGTGGCGTTTCCCTGCGCAGGGGCGCTGCGCAAGCATCCGGGCGTCTTCTACGCGCTGGCGGTGGCGGCCACGGCGCTCTACGTCTGGGCGCTGGGCACGGGGGAGGGGCCTTCGGCCTTCCGCCCGCTGCTCGTTGTCATGCAGAAGGGCTACCTTGCCTGCCTTTTCCTGGGGATAGTCATGTTCACCGGCGTCCTGGACGAGAAAAGCGCGCTGCGCCTAAGGCTCCAGCCCATCCGCGGGGAGCTGTCGATCCTCTCGTTCATCTTCATCGTGGGCCACCTGCTCACCTACCTGCCCGGCTACCTGCCCCGCTTGGGCACCCTGTTCTCGGGCAATGCCACTATCGCCGTGTCGCTGGTGGTTGCCGTGGCGCTCACGGCCCTCTTCGCTGTCCTTGCGGCGATGTCGCTACGCGTGGTGCGCCGCTCCATGAATCCCAGGACTTGGAAGGCCGTCCAGCGTGCGTCGTATGTGATGATGGCGCTTCTTGTCCTGCACGTGGGACTGATGCTGGGCATGTCGGCCTTCGGGGGCGGCGTGACGCGTTCGACCTGGGTGTTCTGGGTCTACGTGGCCGTGGTGGTGCTCTACGCCGTGTTGCGCATCCGCAAGGCGTGCGCGGACCGTGCGGCAGCCAAGGACGCGTAATCCCGCTTCTCTCGCCTGCGGTGCCTGCGATGATTGTGGGTGTCGCGCTCTCCCCCTTGACGAAAGGCATGCCGCGTCCTGTGTCCTTATTCCCTTAAGGAGGATGCACGGCGCGTGAAAAGGAGGAGCAATGCGCTCCTACGATTTCAAGGACAAGAGGCTTTCTGCGTTTTGGCCGATTTCGCGTGTTTGGTGGGCAGTAGCGGCGCCAATCGCACGGTGCGGCGCAGATTCCTGCTACACTTTACTCCATGAAACCTTGTGAGCAAACAAGACAGGTGCAGGTGGGCGGGGTGTCCTTGGGTGGCGGTGCGCCGTGCGTGGTGCAGTCGATGCTGTGCGTTGCGCCCGACGACGTGGAGGCGAACCTTGCGCAGATCGCGCGCTTGGCGGAAGCCGGTTGCGAGGTGGTGCGCATGGCCATCCCGCGCAAAGAGTGCTTGGAAGCGTTCGAGGCTGTGTGCGCGCAGTCTCCTTTGCCGGTCGTGGCCGACATCCATTTTTCTGCAGAGATCGCTATTCAAGCGGCGCAGCGCGGGGCGTCCAAGTTGCGCATCAACCCGGGAAACATAGGCGGCCTGGAAGCTACCGATCCCGTTATTGACGCAGCGGGCCAGGCGGGCATCCCCATTCGCATTGGCGTGAATGCCGGTTCTCTTGACGATGCGCTGGCGGCTCGCGACGACTTGACCCTGCCCGAGAAGTTGGCAGAATCGGCGGCGGGTTACGTGTCGTATTTCGAAGAGCGCGGTTTCGACGACGTGGTGGTAAGCGCAAAGGCCTCCGATGTGCAGACAACGGTGGACGCATACCGGCTGCTTGCGAAACGCATCCCTCAGGTACCTCTGCATATTGGTGTTACTGAGGCAGGCACCTTGTTCCAAGGGCTGGTGAAAAGCGCAAGCGGGCTGGGCATCCTGCTTGAAGAGGGCATCGGCGACACTATGCGCATTTCGCTTACTGACGATCCCGTGCAGGAAGTACGTGCGTGCTGGACGCTGCTTGCGGCGCTCGATTTGCGCAGGCGTGGCCCAGAGATCGTCAGCTGCCCCACGTGCGGGCGCTGCCAGGTGGACCTGATCGGCTTGGCCAAGCAGGTCGAAGAGCGCCTGCAGGCGGTTCCGAAGCCCGTAAAGGTGGCCGTCATGGGATGCGTGGTGAACGGCCCGGGCGAGGCGCGCGGCGCCGACATCGGCGTGGCCTGCGGACAGGGCAGCGGTGTTTTGTTCGCACAGGGGAAGACCCTAAGGAAGGTCTCCGAGGCGGAGATAGTAGACGCGCTCATGGACGAGATAGCTCGTTTGTAGCGGTGCGTCATTTCCTAAGGTGAGCGCAGGTGAAGACGGTTCATGTGGCGGCAGCCTTTATCTGCGAGTCTCTAAGTCCTTTGTGCACAATAAGCGTCTAGCGGGCTAGGCCGTTACGCTACGGTAGCTCTTTTATCGTGACATCGTCACATCCAGGAGTGATTGGATAGGGTAGTATCTTGCCAGGAATTAACTTGGAGAAAAGGAAGGCCCATGAACTTCGAATACAGCGAAGACCTGCGCAAGTACTTCGAGAAGAAAGGCCGCTCTGACCTTGTGCTGCGCACAATCTCTCCAACAGGATGCTGTGGGGGTGCCCCCAAGCTTGTCATCGACCTGATCAAGCGCAACGAAGTCGATGGCGCCGCGAAGCCTGGGTTCAAGTCGTTCGAAGGTGAACTGGGCAAGGTGATCATGGAGTTCGCCTTGGTCCCCGAA
>JAFUCW010000494.1 GCA_017459485.1 Eggerthellaceae bacterium
CATCGGAGGACAGAGTGCCTACTACGTCTGTGGGCTGGGCGGCGGCGAAGCGCACCAGTTCGCCCAGAACGAAAGCTGCGCCGCAGGGACGGGATCGTTTCTCGTGGACCAGATGGGAAGGCTGGGCCTTCGTGTGGAAGACTATTCGCAGCTTGTCGAAGGCGCCCGCAGCATCCCGCGGCTTTCGGGGCGCTGCGCCGTGTTCGCCAAGACCGACATCATTCACCGGCAGCAGGAAGGCGCGGACGTCCGCGACATACTGCTGGGCCTGTGTTACGCGTTCGCGAAAAGCTACAAGGCGACCATTGTGCGCGGGCTTTCGGTGGAGCCTCCCGTCGCGTTGGTGGGGGGCGTGGCGAAAAACGCCGGCGTAGTGCGCGCCTTCTCCGACGTGTTCAAGCTGGAAGAAGGCCAGCTGATCGCCGACGAGTCGCTAGCGTTCGCGCAGGCGGCAGGTGCCGCCCTGGAGGCAGCAGAGCGCCTTGCCGCACGTTCGGACGACTCTGGCTTCCCGGAATCGCAAGGGACGAACACGGACGTCCTGGGGCATGCGGGCGCGGGCGACAACCCCTTTTCGCCCTTTGCTCTTGCAGACCTACGGCAGCGCATCGCGCAGGAGTTGGAAATGGAAGACGACCTGCTGCGCTTGGACGCGCTTAGGCCCTACCCCTACACATCCGGGGCGGGGTATGTCCTTAGACCGCGTCCCTGGCCGAAAAGCGAAAAGGGCACGACGCTCTGCTATCTGGGGATCGACGTGGGGTCCACGTCCACGAACCTGGTGCTGGTAGACGACGAAGGGCAGCTTTTGGACGCGCAGTACCTGCGCACCGGCGGCGACGCGGCAAAGGCCGTGCGCGAAGGGCTTGCCTCCAGTGGTGAGCGCCTGGGGGATGCTGTGGACGTGCGGGCCGTTGCCACCACAGGATCGGGGCGCGAACGCATGGGCAAGCTAGTGGGCGCCGACGTCGTGCGCGACGAGATTACCGCGCAGGCACGCGCAGCGGCGGCTGCGGACTCCCAGGTCGACACCGTCTTCGAGATAGGCGGCCAGGATTCCAAGTTCGTGTCCCTGAAAGACGGCAACGTTGCCGACTTCCAGATGAACAAGATATGCGCAGCGGGGACCGGGTCGTTCGTCGAAGAGCAGGCGGCGCGCCTTGGCATAGACCTGTCAGACTTCGGACCGCTTGCCTTGTCTTCGTGCGCGCCCATAGACCTAGGAGAGCGCTGCACCGTTTTCGTGGAGACGGCCATCAACGCCGCGCTTGCCAAGGGGGCTCCCCTGGCCGACGTCGCCGCCGGGGTGGCGCTTTCCATCGTGCGCAACTACCTGCACAAGGTGGTGGGGACAAAGCCGGTGGGGAACCATGTGGTGCTGCAGGGCGGAGTGGCATTCAACCCGGCCATCGTTGCCGCGTTCGCGTCGTTCTATGGCGACCGCCTAACCGTGTCGCCTTACTTCGCCGTGTCGGGCGCAGTGGGCGCCGCCCTCCTTGCCAAAGAGGCCCACGACGCAGGCCAGGTGGCGCAAAGCGCGTTTCGCGGGTTTTGGCTGGAACGCGCATCCCAGGCTCCCGCCCAGGCAAAAGAAGAGGAAGTGCAGCGCAACCTGGAGTTCTTCCGCAAGACGCAAGCGCTGCTCACTGCCGGCTACACGGGCAAGATCGACCCTGCGAAGAAGACGGTGGGCATTCCACGCGCCCTGCTCATGTACAAGTTCTTCCCTCTGGCGAACGCGTTTTTCACACAGCTGGGCTACAACGTGCTTGTGACCGACGAAAGCGGCGAAGAAGCGGTGGCCGCTGCCCAGGAATACGCTCAAGGTGAGGTGTGCTTCCCCGTGAAGCTAGTCTACGGGCACATGCGCGCGCTGGTGGATGCGGGCGTCGACTACATCTTCATGCCCAGCGTGCACACCATACGCCATGCGAAAAGCCACGTAGCGCACAACTTCGCATGCCCGTACATGCAGGTCGCGCCACAGCTGGTGGCGCAAGGGCTGAACCTGGAGGAGCACGGCATAGAGTTGCTCACCGCCCTGCTGGACCTGGACATGGGGCAGGACGGCATGGCCCGGACCATGCTGGACGTGGGTGCGCAGCTAGGCGCCAGTCCGCATGACGCCGCGAAGGCGCTGATGGCGGGAGGGTTTGCCGTTGCGGAGCTCGACCGGGCCACCGAAGCCATGGGAGACGAGCTGCTTGCATCGCTGAAGCCCGACGAGCGCGTGATAGTGGTGCTCGCGCGCCAGTACGGGGTCAACGACGCCGTGCTCAACCAGGGTATCCCCGAGGAGCTCATCCGGCGGGGCGAAAAGGTCATCGTGCTGTCCAACCTTCGGGCACACAACATGAACGTGGGGCCCGACCATCCGGGACTGTGCTGGCCGTTCGGGCAGCACTTGGTCTCCGGAGCGAAGATGATTCGCCGCCACCCGCAGCTGTTCATGGTCTACCTGACCAACCATGGCTGCGGGCCCGACACCATGATGTGCCACCTTATCGCCGAGGAAATGGGCGACAAGCCCTATCTGCACATCGAAGTGGACGAGCACTTTTCGAAGGTCGGCGTCGTCACGCGCATCGAAGCCTTCCTCAATGCGCTCGACCACTACCAGCAATCCCAGGCTGCGGCGAACGTCCCGCTCTACCTGAAGAACTACCAGGGACTCAACGCCCCGCTAATACCGCAGGTAACGACCTTTGTCCTTCCCGACTACGGCATCCACATGCAGCATGTTGCGAAGCTGCTGCGGAACAAGGGGGCGCATGTCGTGCTCATGCCCCCCGACGCCGACGCCCTTGCCGCTGGTCACGCCATAGCCCGGACAAAAGAGTACCTTACGTTCACGGCACTCGCCGGCATGGCGCTGCAAGCCTGCCGTCAGGTTCGGGAAGGCGCGTACGGGGACGGGGCGCTCCATGTGCTGGTGCCCTCGTCGTTCGGGGGTGAGGCCGATGCCGTGTACGATCGGGTGCTGCGCGGCGTGCTCGACGAAACTGGCTTTGGCGACGTCGGGCTCGGGTCGCTGCAGGTTGCGCGTCTGCCTTGGCTCGTTGACGACCCGTTCGCGCTGGTCGAAGCTGTGCTCGAGGCCGACCTTCAGCTGATTGCGGGGCAGGACGGTTCCGGCGGCCTGCCTGCGTCGACTTCCGCAACCGACCATGTGCCCGCGTACGGTGCGGGCATGCGCGTCATGGTGGTGGGGGAGTGGCCCCTCGTTTTCAGCGACGCTTTGGCGGGCGGCGTTTGGAGCAAGCTTTCGTCCCTTGGCGTTGGGTTGCAGCGCATGCCCCTCAGCGAGTACCTGCTGTTCCTTTGGCGCGAGGCCCTGGAAGACGACCGCTGCGCCCGCTCGACTGCTCCCATGCCCATCGACGGCACCGACGCCCCTTCCCCCTTTGCGCACGAAGCGATGGGTGCTTCGCTAGGAAATAGCGGCAACGGCGCCGACACCGTTTCGGGCGCGACGGTCGCCGTGTCGGCCGCAGAAGACCCGGCTGTTCTGGAAGAGCGCTACCAGCTGCACAAGGAAGTGCTCGATTCCATGGAGGCGCGCATGCAGCAGGCGCACGATTCCCTTGGCCGCTGCTCTCCCTTCGACAGCATGGAAGAGCTGCGAAGCGTGGCAGACGCCGTGTTTGGGCGCTACCGTGGCAGCAACGGCCGCTACCGCGTTGCGAAGGCGCAGCTTGCGAAGCGGCATGCACAGGGCGTTGTCTGCGTGGCGTCGGCCTACGAGAACACGCAGCTTGCAGGCACCATACTGGCCCCGGATGCGGGCATTTCGGTGCTGAACCTCTCTCTAGACGGGGCGCTTGATGCAAGCATCGAAAAGCGCCTGGAATCGTTCGTGTACTACCTCTCATGAAAGGAAGAAACGTGAAAGAAATCATCAAGAACGTCGCTCACGGCGAAAACTTCAAGCTGGCAGAGCTGGTGGACCTGGAACCGGGCAAGGTGAACAGCGTCACGCTGGCGCAGGAGGAAGGCGCCAAAGTGACGGTGTTCGCCATCGACGAAGGCGAGGGCATGTCAAGCCATGCGGCTCCGGGTGACGCACTTGTCACCGTGCTGGAGGGAACGGGGCAGATCACCATCGAGGACGTGCCCCATCGCCTTTCGACAGGAGAGTCGATCGTCATGAGCGCGGGAGCGCCCCATTCGGTGCTGGGCGTCACGCCGTTCAAGATGCTGCTCGTGGTCGTGAAGGAGTCTTAAGTGGCTCTGCGGAACCTCCCGTACGGTACGCCTGTTGACCTGGCCGGCGCCATAACGTGCCGTCCAGGTCAGGTGTCCAGCATGGGGCTTGCCGAAGCGGGCAGCACATGCGAGATGACCCTGCTCGCCTTCGCGGAAGGTGAAAGCGTGAGCGAAGAGGCATACCCCGCCGACGTGCTGTACGTGGCGCTCGAGGGCAGGCCGGCCATCGTGCTGCCCAGCGAACGCGTCGAGATTGCTCCTGGCCAGGCGGTCGCCGCGCCTGCAGACACGCTTCATGCCGTGGAGGGCGAAGGCCCTTTCAAGATACTGCAGATCGCCGTCGGTTGAACGGGCGGACGGTAGACCCCTGTCCCTTTTGTATCCGATGCTGTTTCTGTGTTTCTCGCTGATCTTTTGGTTAGGGCAGCGTCTACAAAAGGCTACAAAAGTTTGCATTAGCAAAC
>JAFUCW010000495.1 GCA_017459485.1 Eggerthellaceae bacterium
CATCCCGTCCTTCGGCTTCGCCGCCGGCACCGATGCCAAGAGCTCCGACGCCCAGCTGGGCCTGGAAGTGGCGCTTTCTACGCTGTGCTCTGGCATTGCAGGCACCAACGTCATCCATGGCGCTGGCAACTTCGAGTCCGGCAACGTGTCCAACCCCACTGTTCTCGTATTGGCCGACGAAATTGCCTGCGAGACGAAGCGCATCATGCGCGGCGTCGAAATGGACGAGGACCGTCTTGCCCGCGGCGTCATCGACGAAGTAAAGCCCGCCGGTAACTACCTGGCAACCAAGCACACCCGTTACTACTTCCGCAGCGAGCAGTTCTGGCCCACGCTGATGAACCGCAAGCGCATTGACGACTGGGCAGCCGAAGGGTCGCTGACGTTGGGCGAGCGCACGGTCAACAAGATGAACGACTTGCTGGTCGCCTACGAGCAGACTCCTCTGCCAGAAGGCGTCGACCTGGACAAGATCGCTGGTTAAAGCGAGTAAGGAGAGGAAATCGAGATGAGAACTAACCTACGCGCCAATACCGGCGTCAAGATGAATGTCTTTACCGAGGAGCAGTGCCAAGAACTGGTGTTTGCGGCAACCGAAGCCATGTGGTTGACCGGCACCGAGTTCCATGATCCCGAGTCTATCGAGATTCTGCGCAAGGCTGGCTGCACCATCGACGGCATCATTGCCCACATTCCACCGCACATTACAGAGCGTGCATTGCAGACCTGCCAGAAGCACATCGTGCTGTGCAATTCCCGCACGGGCGCACGCGAGTTGTTCCTCGAAGGCGGAAACTCCTACTTCGGCTCGGGCCCGTGCACACCTTTTACCCGCAACCCTTACACCGAAGAGCGTCATCGTGCCACTCGCGAAAGCGTAAAGTGGGCCACCAAGGTGCTTGATGCGCTGCCCAACATCGACTATGCAATGTCTTTGGGCATCGTTCAGGACGTGCCGCTGCTGCTTTCCGACCGCCACGAGTTCGAGCAGATGGTGCTTCACACCGACAAGCCGATCATTACGGTGTGCAACGACCAGTACGGCCAGGAAGACAACATCAAGATGGCCGAAGTTATTGCTGGTGGCGAAGAAGAACTTCGCAACCATCCGTTCATCTGCCTCTACGCAGAACCCATTTCCCCCGGCGTTCATTGCATCGAGGCTGCGCAGAAGATGGTGTATGGTGCTCGCAAGATGCTGCCCACCATCTACACTCCCTGCATCATGGCTGGTGGCACTGCTCCGGCAACACTGGCAGGCGTTATGGTCCAGGGTCTGTGCGAGTCTCTGTCTGGCCTGGTTCTGGGTCAGTGCACGCGCGAAGGCTCTCCGTTCATCATGGGCGGTGTGTACACCGTGCTCGACATGGGCTCCACAATCTTCAGCTATGGCGCTCCCGAGCTCGACCTCATGCTCGCTGGCTTGGCAGACGTTGCCCACTATCTGAAGATTCCGCTGTTCGGTACCGCAGGCTGCACCGACACCTGCGTCATCGACGAACAGGCTGGTGTCGAGGCTGCTCTGTCCATGGCCATGACCAACATGTCTGGTGCTAACCTCAACCACGACACTGGCTATGCCGAGTACGGCACCACGTCCAACCTGGACCTGGTTGTCGTTGCCGACGAAGTTCTGGGCATGGCTCGCCGCATTACTGCCGGCATCGAGACCAACGAAAAGACGCTCGACCTCAAAGAGATCGAGAAGGTCGGTCCTGGTGGTCGCTTCCGTGCAGCCGACATTCCCGAGCCCGAGGAAGAGGGCGTCTTCGAGCCCAAGAACTCTCGCGTCGACTACCAGACCCGTCTGGTCAACCGCGGCGCGCGCGAGATTTGGGAAAAGGCTGGCGGCAAGACCCTCAAGCAGGTCGCCAACGAGAAGGTTCGCGACATCATCGAAAACCATGAGTGCGAGCCTCTGCCCAAGGACGTTGCTGCAAAGATCCGCGACATGGTCGAAAACGCCGTTGGTCATATGCCTGGTGAATAAGGAACCAATTCCTTATATGGGGACGTAAGGGAACATTTCTCTGCGGAAACGGGAAAACTGCTGCAAGGCAGTTTTCCCATGCAGAGAAACATCAAGGAGGCATTAGGAACATGTCTTTAGTTTTAGGAATAGATACGGGAGGTACCTACACCGACGGAGTGGTCTTCGATCGCGTGAGCCGTCAGGTGCTTGCAAAAGCCAAGAGTCGAACGACGCGCGAAGACTTGAGTATCGGCATCACGGGCGTCATTGATGCAGTGCAGTTCGACGAATTGGACAAGATCGAGGTCGTTTCCATGTCCACCACTTTGGCAACCAACGCCATCGTGGAGGGCTCGGGATGCGAAGTAGGGCTGTTGCTGCTGGGTTATCATCCTGACCAAGAATGGGACATCCCGGCTGCCGTTGCCTGTACGGTGCCTGGTGGACACAACGTTAAAGGTTTGGCCAAAGAGCCCTTCGACGACGATGCCACTAGGGAAGCGCTCGAATCCATGCGCGGCTCAGTCGACGCCGTTGCCATTTCCGGCTATCTGAGCGTGCGTAACCCCGAGCACGAGATTCGTGCGAAAGAGCTGGTCACCGAAGTGCTCGGCGTGCCAACCGTGTGTGCCCATGACCTTACCCGTTCGCTGGGCATCTACGAGCGCACCACGACCGCCGTGCTCAATGCCAAGCTTATGCCCATCATTGCCAATTTGCTTAAAGCAGTGCGCAGTTCTTTGGATAGAAGAAACATTAAGGCGCCCATTATGGTGGTGCGCGGCGATGGCACCCTCATTGGTGAAGAGAAGGCCAAGGACAAACCCATCGAAACGATGCTTTCCGGCCCTGCGGCAAGTATCATCGGAGCGTCGTTCCTTTCGGAGGAAAAGGACGCGTTCGTCTTCGATATGGGCGGCACCACATCCGACGTGGCCGTAGTGAAAGACGGCATTCCGCGCATCGACGAAGAAGGCGCCTATGTAGGCGGCTTCCTCACGCGTGTGAAAGCCGCTGCTATTTCCACATTCGGGTTGGGCGGAGACAGCTACATCTGGATGGACATGGAGCGCAGGCTCAATGTTGGTCCGCAGCGCGTGATTCCTATCGCTGTGGCGGTGTCGGAGTTCCCTTATTTGTATCGCGAGCTCGAGAAGGTCAACGTTCCGTACGGGTACCTGCTCAACTATTGCCAGGTCGTGGACTGCTTCCGCATCAACAACACGAATGCGACCACCGTGTTCAACGAAATGGAAAAGCGTATCATTTCCGCGCTGGAAGACGGGCCGCACAACGTGTTCGAGATTGCTGATCGCCTTGAAACGTTGCCTAACATGATGAACTTCGACCGTTTGGTCAGCTCGGGTGTGCTCGGCCGCATCTCGGTCACGCCGACCGACCTGCTTCACGCCGACGACACGCTCAGCATTTGGGACACCAAGGCGTCCAAGCTTGCAGTGACGCTGCTTGCCAAGCGCTTCAACAAGCCGATGGATGAATTCTTGGAGGAAGCGAAAGACCGCGTCGTAGACGAGCTGTGCTACGCGGCAACTCAGAGTCTTGTCAACTATGAAGGTGGCGGATTCGACCTGAAGACGGATCCTGGTGCTGCGTTCTTCTTCAAGAAGCAGCTGCATCCTGATGGTGAAGGTTATTTGAGCGCTGCCATCAACCCGAAGATTCCGCTCATAGGTGTGGGCGCGCCTATCGCCAATTGGCTACCGCCAACGGCCGAACGCATTGGCTGCCGCCTGGTGGTGCCCAACGATGCGGAAGTTGCCAACGCCATCGGATCGGCTGTGGGTCGCGTCATGGAGTCTGTCAAGATTCTGGTTACGCCCGGCGACAACAACGACGGCTTCAATCTGCACTCTGCATATGAAATGAAGTTCTTCGCAGATCTGGAAGAGGCTATCGCCTACGCCATGGAGTTCGCGGAGAACAAGGTGCGCGAAATAGCCCAAGAAAACGGCGTTGCCAATCCGGAGATTACCGTGAACCGCAACGACGTGTACGCTGCATCGGGTGACGACGAAAGCGACGGCGATATCTACATCGAAACGAACGTCGAGGCCATTGCGACCGATACGCCCGAATGGGAGACGGAAGAGCGCAAAGAGCACTTCTTCGTTGACACGCGTGGTCGCGGCATGACGATGGACGACTAACTGAAAGGTGCGGGCTGTCCTTGGGGAGGAGGAACAGCCCGCTGTCATATAATCTGTCATATAATATAGGTAATGGCGGAAAACGATTAGACAAATCCAAACGAAAGAAAGGAAGACACGCATGAGCTTTATCATCATCGCCGAGAAGATTAACGGCTCCGTACCTCGCACCAAGGAGGCCATTGAAGCTCGCGACGCCGACTACATCAGGCAGATCGCAAAGGCGCAGGCCGACGCAGGCGCAACCTATATCGACGTGAATGCTGGCGTCGAGCCCTCCGAAGAGCACGAGGTCATGGAGTGGCTTATCGACCTCGTTCAGGAAGTCACCGACACCCCGCTGTGCATCGACAGCGCCGACCCGCAGGTCATGGTAGACATGATGCCGAAGGCAAACGCAGTGGGCTGCCTGAACTCCGTCAACATGGAAGGCAACAAGTGCGATGTCGTGTTCCCCGCCATTGCGGGCACCGAATGGTACGTTGTTGCTCTTACTTGCGACGAAGAGGGTATTCCGACCGACCCCCAGAAGAAGTTCGAAATTGCGCAGAAGATTATCGCCAAGGCCGACGAGTATGGCGTGGACCACGAGAAGATTCTGTTTGACCCGCTGGTGACCACACTGGGCACCAACCAGGAATCGTTCGTACAGTTCACCGAGGCCACCAAGCTCATCAAGGAAGCTTGGCCCGAGGTTCACATTACTTCCGGCCTTTCCAACATCAGCTTTGGTCTGCCTAGCCGCAAGACCATCAACATGCAGTTCCTGGCCCTGGCCATGTACGACGGCATGGATAGCGCCATCATGGACCCGACGTCTCGCGACATGATGGGCGCCATGTTCGCCACCCAGGCCCTCATGAATAAGGACCCGTACTGCAAGGACTACACAATGGGCTTCCGCAACGGTCTGTTCGGCAACAAGCCGCAGGCATAAGGGGCGAAGGCGTAATTCAGCCGAGCACGCACGGAGGCAGCAATGATCGTCGTCACAAACAACCCGCTTCTGCATGCAGAACCGAACGCGCTGTTCGTCGACGGCAGCTTCCGTGACGTGCTCGTCAAGGTGAGAGACTTGGTGTATTCAGGCCACGAGTTGGTGACGCATCCGCTGTTCGCCAGCTTGGGCATGATGTTCTCGCCCTACCGCACGGTAGTTTTGGGTGAGTCGTGTGGTAGGGCGAGCGACTTCGAAATGGAGTTGGTCGAACACGCCATTCAGACCTATGACCAAGCGACAGAAGGCCGCGTTCGCCTGCACGAATACGACGACGACTACGCATGGATGGACCGTAGTTTGTATTATTCGGCGATGGAGGACCAGGGTCTGGTTGTCGCAGGGAAATAAGGGAGAAGAAGGAGATCGCGTAAGCGAACGGAGGTGTTTTGAGTGAAGTTAGAACAAGGGTTGATCTACATTAAAGACGTGGTAGGCGGCAGTGAGAACGCCGTGAAAGACGGCGTGCTGACGGTCGATGTAGAGGGCTTGAAGGCACATCTGCTAGAAGATCCGAAAGTCAAGGCAGTGGAAGTGGATTTTGCCAAGCCAGGCGATCATACGCGTATTGTGCCAGTGAAGGACGTCATCGAGCCGCGCTTCAACTTCGACCGCGTCAACGGCTTCCCTGGCATGACGGTGAAGTATAACGAATGCGGCAACGGTCGCGTGAACGTGCTTCGCGGTGCTGCGGTGGTCACCATCGGCGATGCCGTGGGCTTCCAAGAAGGCGTCATCGACATGTGGGGCGAAGGTGCCCTGTGGACGCCATTCAGCAAGACGTACAACATTGTGGTTGACATCACGCCCATCGATGGCGTGGACCCGCACGAGCACGAGACCATCGTGCGCATGGCTGGCTTGCGCGCAGGGACCTACGTGGGCCTTGCGGCGGAAAACGCCACAGTCGACGAAGTGAAGACATGGGAACTCGGCCCCATGAAGGAAGAGGCGGAAAAGTATCCCGATCTTCCGAAGGTGGCCTATGTGCAGATGACCATTTCCCAGGGCCTGCTGCACGACGTCTACATGTACGGCGTGGACGTAAAGGAGATTATTCCTACCTGGTTCCATCCAAACGAGGAGCTTGATAGCGCCATCGTGTCCGGCAACTGCGTGGCTGCGTGCGACAAGATTACCACGTACCAGCACCAGACGAACCCGCTGACCGAAGACCTATACGAGCAGCATGGCAAGACCATCAACTACATCGGCAACATCCTGTCACCCGAGCTGACAACGCTCGACGGCAAATTCCGCAATTGCGACTACACCGCAAAACTTTGCGAGCAGTTGGGCGCCGACGGCGTGATCGTGTCCGAAGAGGGCTACGGCAATCCAGACTCCGACTTGGTCATGATCTGCAAGCGCCTGGAAACCCGCGGCATCAAGACCGCTTTGGTGACCGACGAGTGCTCTGGCTGGGACGGCACGAGCCAGCCTCTGACCGACACAGCGCCCGAAGCAGTGGCAGTGGTCAGCTCTGGCAACGTGAGCAAGGTGGTCGAGCTCGAGCCCGCCGACAAGGTCCTCGGCAACCTGAAGGCGGCCGAGACGGTGGCAGGTGGCTGGGCCGGATGTGTGGGCGAAGACGGCAGCTTGAAGGTCGAGCTGAACGCCGTTATCGGCGCCACGTCTGAAATTGGCTATCACAACGCTTCCGTGAAGCTGTACTAGAGGGGAGTGAGCAATGGCTAAAAAGGTTATTTACTACCTCAACCAGTTCTTCGGCGGCATCGGTGGCGAGGACATGGCCGATTTCGAGCCTGAGTACCGTGCCGGCGAGATGGTTGGCCCCGCCATGGGCATCAATGCCGCTTCGGGTGACGACTGCGAAGGCATTGGCACCATTATCTGCGGCGACAACTTCTTCGGCACTCACGAGGAAGAAGCACGTGCGTTCATCGCGAAAGTCATCGAAGAGGAGCAGCCCGATATTCTGGTTGCTGGCCCTGCGTTCAACGCTGGTCGTTACGGCTTTGCGTGTGCTGGCGCCTGCAGCGTGGCTCACGAGGCTGGCATTATTCCTGTAAGCGGCATGTACGAAGAGAATCCGGGTCTGGAGCATTGCCAAGCGTTTAGTTGGGTGGCTGCTACGGCCAATGCGGCTGCGCAAATGCGCAAGGCTATTCCGCTTATGGCCAACCTTGTCAAGAAGCTTGCCGCGGGTGAAGAAGTTACACCTGAAGAGGACTCCTACTTCGCCCAGGGCCGTCGAGAAACGGTGCTTGTGGAAGATCGTGGCTCCAAGCGTGCGGTCGACATGCTCCTTGCGCGCTTGAATGACGAAGAGTTCGTGACCGAGCTTCCCATGCCTTCGTTTGACGAGGTCGATCCGGCTCCTGCCATCCAGGATTTGTCGCATGCCACCATCGCGCTGGTCACTTCTGGCGGTATTGTGCCCAACGGCAACCCCGACCGTCTGCAGTCGGCATCAGCGCAGCAGTGGAACAAGTACGACATCTCTAGCTACGACGAGCTCAAGGGCGACTTCTACACGGTGCACGGCGGTTTCGACCCGGTGTACTGCAACGAAGACGCCGACCGCGTCCTGCCCCTCGACGCTCTCCGCGAAATGGAGAAAGAGGGCAAGATCGGTAAAGTATACGACCTTATGTATACGACCACCGGTACCGGTACAGCTGTGGCCAACTCCATCAAGTTCGGTGAGGAGATTGGCAAAGAGCTCAAGGAGGCCGGTGTCGACGGCGTTTTACTCACCTCCACTTGAGGCACGTGTACACGTTGCGGTGCAACGATGGTGAAAGAAATCGAACGCTACGGTATTCCGATCGTTCACATGGCTACAATCACAACCATTTCTTCTTCGGTGGGTGCGCGCCGCATCTTGCCGACGGTTGCGATTCCTTATCCTACGGGCAATCCGAACCTGCCCGACGTCGAAGAGCATGATCTGCGCAAGAGCATGGTCGAGCGCGCAGTGAACGCCCTGGCAACTGACATCGAGGAGACGACCGAGTTCGAAGAATAGGCGTTCCAGACTTGTTGTATGCAGCCTGATTTCATGTGGCGGCTTCGTAAGAGGCCGCCACTTTTGGTAGTGGCGATCTTCGCTTTGTCAAGTGACGGATACCTTGCGAATCAGTCTTTTTTACCAGCGTCTTTTCAGTGTGGAGTACAGCGTGGTAGACTATTAAATTGCAGGTAATCACGCTAATAATCATTTGTTACTGTGATTATCTTTTGCTAGAGTGGAGTCGGATGGGTCCTGGTGGGTCCCGCGGCCTTCAAAGCCGTTGTGAGGCGAGCAGAACGTCTCGGGTGTGTTCGATTCGCACACGACTCCGCCAACTCTCTGGAGCATGTCATGTATGACAAGCGCATGACAAGGGGACAGGTCATTTGTCATAAGATAGGGGACAGTGGTTCGTTTTATTCGGGCTGCGTGCTGGCGTCGGTTACGCAAAGCTGCACAAAGTCGGTGTAGGCGCCTGCGAAGCTGCCTGCTACTTTGGGTAAGCCCGCTGCCTCCATGGCTTCGGCAGTAAGTTCGGCACAATGGTAGTGGTTCCAAAGGCCCGGCGCTTGGTAAAGAAGTCGTAGGTACAAGGCATGGGCGGTTGCTTCATCGACGTCGCACTGGCGCATAAGAATACTCACGACGGGTTCGAGCATGTTCGCAAAATTACGTTTGAATTCGGTCAGGCGCTCCAGCGTGACGTTCGACTCGATGATGGAAATAAGAATTTCCTGGTAGCGCAGGAACCCCGCATGGCGCTCGGTCACAGTTGCCCACGTGCGGGCGAAGTCGACCACAGGAAGAGGGGCATCTTGCAGCGCGTTGGCAAGATCGGCAACCCAGGCGCGGTTTTTTCGGGTGTGGAGCTCCAGGAAAATCTCTTCCTGCGTGGCGGCGTACTTGTAAAGATTGGAGCGCGACCAGCCCAGCGCGTCGGCAATGGTGCCCATGGTTATCTGGTGGTAGGGGCGCTCCGTGAACAACGCATCCGCTGCAGCGCAAATGGCATCCATGCGCTCCTGCTTTTGCTCGGGCGAGCGCGCACGGATGTAGTCGGGGGCAGCTTCGGCTGCCAGCTTGCCTGGGGCGGAGCTAGTGGCCGCAGTTTCGACTGCCGGCATGCGTTCCAAGGTGATTATTGCTTCTTTGTTCATGCTATGAATTCTAGCAAATAAACTTGTTAGCGACACTTTGTCTCGTATAATTCAAATTAGCGACACAATGTCTCTTAATGAAATAGAGGAACAACCATGGCAAATCTCATTCTTTACTACTCCCGCAAAGGCGAAAACTACTGGGCGGGGGGTGTGAAGAACATCGAAAAGGGCAACACCGAACGCGTGGCTGAATTCGTGCAGCAGGCGGTCGGTGGCGACTTGTTCGAAATCGAAACCATAAAAGAATACGACGCAAACTACTACGCATGCATCGAAGACGCCAAGGCAGAGCTGCAGGCCGACGCACGCCCCGAGGTCAAGCGCTACCTGGAAGATGCCGGCCTGAGCATGGACGACTACG
>JAFUCW010000496.1 GCA_017459485.1 Eggerthellaceae bacterium
AAAAAATCGACAGGTGCACCTAGCGGTCCTTGTCCTTGTTGCGACGATGCAGCGAATACCCAAGAGCGACGAGGGCGATGACGGCTATCACGGCAACTACCGCAAATGCGCCTCCAAGCGCATCGAAGGTAGGGGCAAGCGGCCTGCCTACTGCCGCAAGGGCATTCCCTGCCGCACTTTGAGGCGCCCCCAAAGAGCGAGCGAGTGCAGTATGCGGTGCAAAGGAGATGGCCAGCGCGCAAGCGGCAACCAGACCGATTATTCGTTTGCGAAACCAGTTTTTCATTGCGAACGTTTCACCTCGCTAAAACGCTGTAAGTCTATGCAATCAACGTGTCTGCAAGACGCGTTCTCGCGCGTTACAAACACCATGTCTATTAAAGCACTGCACACAGTGTGCATGCAGCCAAAAAAATAGTAGCACGCAAGATCTACCTCCCAGGCAGACGAAACGAACACAGCACTTCCATGCCATGCCTCAAAGCGCTTTCGTCCTATGCCTGCGTGCAGACTACTCGCGCATGCATGCGATGATTCCCTGCGTCACGAAAGGTTCTTCGGAAAGCATATCGATCATGCCGGGAACCGCAGCAAGGCGCCCCAACGCGCCAAGGCTGGTGGCATGGACGACAACTTCTATCTCGTCGTTGGACCGTGCGCTGCGAAGCACCGTACGCACGAACCGTGGGAACCAATCCGTCAACCCCCCTTCGCCTTCGGCGGCGTCGGAAAGAACGATGGTAAGCGCAACCTGGCTGTCAAGGTCTCCCAGGCAGTCGGACAATGCGTCCAAGTTCGCGCCGTAATGGTCGGGAAAGTCCAGATGGGAGGCAAGGTAGGCATGCACTCCCGAGGCGGACTGGAAAGAGGATTCGTCGATGAGTATCTCGCGCATGAACCCCCCTAGTAGAGCTGCTCGAAGGTCTTGTAGTGGTCGCCCGTGTAGAACACAAGGCCGTCGTCGGAAAACACGATGCGCTCTGCGCCCCGATAGCCGCCTTCATAGTTGATGTCGCATTCGGTCCAATTCCTGCCGGGAGCGTCGGGCAGCACCCCTTCGTCGTTGTAGAATACGCTGCCGCCTATGCTCATGCCGGGAAGCACCTTGTCAAGGTTGCCTTCGCTGGACACCCACCCGGCTTTTTTCGCCTTGGATTTGGAGATGTAGTTGGAAGGCAGGTGCCCGAACTCGTGGATGTAGGCGGCCACCTCCTCTTTGGAAGTGTACGTGCCGTCTTCGGAGACCGAGACATTCGATGCGCCTGGCTGGCCTGCTTGTGACTCTTCGACCTCGCTCGACGAACGCACGGCTTCGTCCAGCGAAGAGGACGCGGGGCTGGCCTGGTCGGCGTTGCCTGATGGCTGGGAGCTCTCGGCACGCTCAGACGTGTCGCCAGACTGTGCAGAGGCGGAAGAGCCTGGCTGGGAAGAAGTTTCCTGCGATGAGGCAACCTGGGAAGAAGCTGCCTGAGAGGAGGCAGGCTCCGCTGACGGCGCTTGCCCAGAAGACGATTCCTGCCCACCGTCCACCGGCGCGGCGCTCGAGGCGGCAGACGCACCCAATTCGGACGATCCAGCCGAAGAGAAAGCGGCCTGCTGAGCGCTGTTCACCAGGGCCTGAGACGCTCCCCAGCCGATGGCGATGCCCACAAGAAGGGAAACGAGGGCTATGATGATGGAGTTTTTGCTCATGGCTGCATTATAGACAAGTGCCCTGCGCCTGC
>JAFUCW010000497.1 GCA_017459485.1 Eggerthellaceae bacterium
AAGTGCCTCCACTGCAGGCGATTCGTCCTCCAAAGATGCATGGGACAAGTTCAGACGCATGCCCGTCATGCCCGCACGAACCATTTCCTCAAGAACATCCGCTCTCGCGCATGCTGGTCCCAATGTGCAGTATATGTCGACGGTCATTGCTTCCTGCGTTCCCGGTCGCTACACGAAGACTACGCGGTTGCCGCGCTCTTCGATTAGCGAGCAGATATCGTCTGTGCCAAGGTAGATGGTAGCAGTGTTGACAAGCGGATGGCATCATAGCACACCCAGGCCAGACCTCTCCAGTGCTTCCTAGCCTAATACCAGCAGGTTCTGCACCAGTCAGCACGTCCGTCAGGCTGCATTGCCCCCATCCTGCTCCATCAGCGCTGCCAACTCGGCTTCCTGCCTCGCTTGAACTTTGGCCTGCGCGCGCGTCCACGGGTCCTCGCGAAGCGCCTTGAGCATGGCCACCGCCATCAGCAGCACAACGAACATGTACGGGAATGCTGCAGCGATTGAAAGCGTCTGCAATATCTTCAGTATCCCTTCGCCGCCGGCAATGATGCATATGAGGGTCATGGACCCTTGGGCGATGCCCCAGCCCGCGCGCAATGGTTTGGACGGCTCCATGTTGCCATTGTCGGTAAGCATGGACAGAACGAAAATGGCGGAGTTCGCCGCGCCCCAGAAGCACACGACTATAAGCACGATGCCCAGGGGTGCGGTCACCACGTAGCCGGGCAGCTCCTTCAAGAACGCGAACAGCGCGATGGTGGTGCCGTTTTCTCCGCCGACTGCTGCCTGGATGGCGCCGCCTGTGAGCTCGTTGAGGTTGAAAGCCGCACCGCCGTAGACCGCAAGCCACACCACGCAAAAACCCGCCGGCAGCAACATTACGGCAAAGAGGTAGGAGCGAATAGTGCGCCCGCGGCTTACGCGCGCGACGAACTGGCCGCAGAACGGCGCCCAGGCAATCCACCACGCCCAGTAGAACACCGTCCAGCTTTGCACGAAGTCACCGTTTTCCAGCCAGAGGCTTTTGTGGATGAAGTTCTGAAGGAACCCACCCACGTCGCTCACGAAGATGTTGCAGATGAACACCGCGCCACCGAACACGAAGATGAACACGATGAACGCCAACGACAGGTACACCTTGATGTTCGCCACCACCTGCATGGCCTTGCCCACACCGGACACGGCAGCCAGCGTGAACAGCACAGTGATTCCAGCGATAATCGCGCACTTGAGCACTATTGACTGCTCGATGCCGTAGACGTATTCCAAGCCACCGGTGATCTGTATGGTGCCCAGTCCGAGGCTCGTCGCTACGCCGAAGATGGTGGCGAACACGGCGAGGATGTCGATGGCTTTTCCTATCGGACCCCGAACGCGCTCTTCGCCCAGCAGGGGCTCGAAGGCGGAGCTCACCAGGAACGGACGGTCCTTTCGGAATGCGAAGTACCCAAGGCCCAACCCCGCCACGGCGAACACCGCCCAAGGGGAAATGGACCAGTGGAAGAACACCGTTTGCATGGCCTCGTGCATGGCCTCGTTCGTTTCCGGCATGGCGGAGGGAGGCGCAAGGTAGTCCATCATGGGCTCGGCGACGCTCCAGAACACCAGACCGATGCCAAGGCCGCCGCTGAAAAGCTGCGCGAACCACTGGAAATTTGTGAACTCCGGTTCGTCGTCGTCGTGCCCGAGCTTGATGTTGCCGTATTTGCTGATGCCCACGCCCACTGCATAGACCACCATCAGGAACACGGAGAGAAGGTAGAGCCACCCAAAGTCGACCGTGCACACTTCGAAGAGCACGTCGGCGACGGCGGAAAGCGACTGCGGCGCAATTGCGCCGTACGCCACAAATGCCGCAACGATGACAGCCGAAATAATCAAAACATGACGGTCTTTCCCTTCGTGAACTGCACTTTCGGCACTCTTGTCCACGTGGTCATAATGGGGGGTTATGCGCTGCTGCTCCTTCACAGTCACATCCTCCTTCGCTCAAAATGAAAGCGTTTTTATTTGCCGCATCAACACCTTGGCGACGTTTCGGCTGGGCGGCTCCAACGCCCTAGCAACGCCTCATCCGGAAATGACGCAAACGCAGCATACATGCAACAGACTCGACTGTGCACTAAAAAATCATCATGATTAGTAAAAAACACAAGTTACGCTTTCTGAAGGCGTTTCCAAGCCGAAACGACACTTGGCAAGCATGGCCGCATCGTGGAAACCAACTGCTTCCTCGAAACCGCCGATGGAGCCTCTGCTGCCGAAAAGTCCTCTTCGAACGCATGTTCCGCGCAGCCGTCCGGTCCTCCAGTCCGGTTGTTCGCATAGTCGGTTTGCGAAACGGGCATTTCGGGAATGCTCAAATAGGAATAGATACAACTATTCTTTCTATAGTATTATCTATACCGATTTCAGAATAGCGGACATCAAAGGGTTTTGTCATGATCACCACGTCGGAAGCGGCACAGCGGCTCGGTGTTTCGCAGAGACGCATCATCGCCCTGATTCAGTCGGGGCGTCTTTGCGCGCGTAAGGCTGGGGGTATCTGGCTCGTCGATGAGGCAAGCGTCAAGCAACGCCTTGCCACAGCACAGCACTAGGCCGCGAACAACCCGCTTCACAAACCGACTATCAGCACTACCTTGACTGCTGCGCCCAACTTGGTGCGATTGGCGTTGAGGACGCGCTCGCCTGCATGATAGTCTGCGACGACATCCTTGCGAACCACGACCGCCACTGGCGCAACTTCGGCATCATCCGCAACGTGGGCACCCTCGAGTGCCGCCCTGCCCCGATCTTCGACTCGGGGTCGAGCCTCTGGTGCAACGTCGGAATCGCCGTGCTTGAATCAGGTGATCTCTCGTATGCATGCAAGCCCTTCGACGAAAGCCCTGCCCACCAACTGATGCTCGTGCGAGATTTCAGCTGGATAACCGAAAAGGCATTGGAAGGGTTTGCGGACGAGGCAGTGGGGATACTGGAGCAAAACGAATG
>JAFUCW010000498.1 GCA_017459485.1 Eggerthellaceae bacterium
TCTCTACGACACGAGCATTTACGAACTGACCCAAGCCGATGCCACCTACCAAGGGAGCACGGTCCAAATTGTCGGCGAAGTGGTGGGCGACGTTATCCGTGCCGAAGAAGACGAAGGCAAGCGCTGGATCACGCTCGAGGCAATTGAAGAAGAATACGAAAGCAGCATTTCCGTGCTCGTGGACGAAAGCGCCGTCAACCTTATAGACACGTTCGGTGGCTACAACCGCAAGGGGACCACCTTGCAAGTGCGTGGGACCTTCTACCTTGCCTGCCTAAGCCACGAAGGCATCCTCGATATCCACGCCGAGTCGGTGACGCTGGTGGCGCGGGGGTCAACTACGACTGACGAATTCGACCTGAAGATGTTCGTCCCCGCAATTATTTTCTGCGCCATAGGTGTTTTGGTCATGCTGCTCTACCGCTACTTACGTGAACGTGAGCGTTAGGAACGACGAATTGAGCCAGGTGCATTCCACCATTTCCAAAGGATGCGTGTTGTGAGCCAGCACTTTTCTTCATCGAGCGAAAGAGGGATCGTGGTCCAGCTTGACCGCGGATTCCCGCTCGTGCGTCTTGATGACGGCCGCATGGTGCGCTGCAAGCATGCGACAGCCCTTGTGAAAGGAGAAAAGATCCGTGCCGTTATCGGCGACAAGGTATCTGTCGACGTCTCGGACAACGCCGACGTTGCGCAAATTGCCGAAATACTCCCCCGCTCCAATGAATTCTTGCGCCGCGATCCCGCAGAGCGGTCGCAGGCGCAAGTGCTTGCAGCGAATTTCGACACTGTCATTGTCGCCCATCCGCTCGCAGAGCTGAACGTGCGTCGCCTCGAGCGCGAACTGGTGCTTGCGCACGAGACGGGGGCCCGTGTGGTGGTTGCGCTGACCAAAGCGGACTTGGCTAGCGACGATCAGGCGGCACAAAACGAAGATCTCGCGCGTCGCATTGTTGGTGAATCCGGTGCAGTGGAGGTGGTGTCCGAAGCCGTTCCCCCCTCCATCGAACTCCTCCGCTCTCATGTTCCCGCCGAAACGATCGCTGTGCTCATTGGCCGCTCGGGTGTAGGAAAGTCCAGCCTTGTGAACCTGCTTGCCGGTGCCCAAGTCCAAGCGACCACGCCTGTGCGGGAAGCGGATGGGAAAGGGCGTCACACTACCGTCAATCGTGCCATTGTCCCCATTGGGGGCGGAGGGTTCGTCGTTGACATGCCTGGCGTGCGCGGCATGGGCCTTTGGGAATCCGATGCAGGCATCGAAGCAGCATTCGCCGACGTCGTTGCTCGAGCAGCAGAGTGCAAGTTCCGTGACTGCACGCACGCCGACGAGCCCGGATGCGCCGTGCGCGCCGCCGTCGAAGCAGGAACGCTCCATTCCGAACGACTCGCGTCCTATCAACGGCTCGTCAAAGAGAACGACGACCAGCACGCTGCAGCAGAGGAAGCGCAGCGGATAAGGGGGCGCACCGGCCACCCCCGAAGGCGTGCCTGAGGGCATGGCGCACCCCATCTTCGCCCTTGTTTTGTCGCTTGCGCACCGAAGTGCGCCACGCGCCAAAGGCGGGCGAATCTGGGGCGCGCCATGTCCTCTGACGACTTGTTGGGCACCTTCGGATCTTTGCAAAATGAGCTGGAGTTGCAAGCGGGCTATGCGGGCATCTCTGCGGCTGGCACCAATTTGGGTGCCGATCGGCTCTAGAGCGAAGGGCGCGGCAAACCTTTTTACACTCTTTTTGAGATGTGTACCATTATGCATACAGCCTGGTGAAAAGGGTGAAATATGAGCGCCATCTGCGCTTTTTGGAAAAGTCAGAATTAGCGCAAATAAACACTAGTCAAAGGAGCGAGACTTGCAGAATGCAGAGAGGCCCGTTTTTGCCGCTGGCAGAAAGGAAAAACATTTCCTGAAAACTATTTATTAAGTATTGTAATTTGCCTCGGAAGAATCTATAATCGCGATTAGCGAATGGTGGCAGTGTTATAAATTACTACCACAGAAAGCCATAAGGACCTGAAAGGAGTGGTGGTGCATATGAAGTTGTCAATTGGCAATATCCATGTGCAGGACGTGCTGCTTGGGTCGGAGAACTCCTTCAAGGACGGGATCCTGACCATTGACAAGCAGGCGGCAATCGACTACCTCATGGGTGAGGACGACCACATCACGGAGCTTGACATCGTGATCGCCCATCCTGGTGACGACACGCGCATCGTGCCAGTCATCGAAACGATCGAGCCTCGTGTGCGCATGGATGACCGTTGCCTGTTCCCGGGTGTTACGGGCGAACTGGAGCCGGCAGGCGAAGGCGAGCTGAAGGCATTCAAGGGCTGCTGCGTGACCGTCGTTGGCAAAGAGTGGGGCAGCTTTGGCGACGGCGTCATCGACATGGGCGGCGAAGGTGCGAAGCAGACCTACTGGTCCAAGCTGATCAACATCTGCCTGGTCGGCGACACCGACGAAGAGTTCGAGCGTCACGAGCAGCAGAAGATGAACCACGCTCTACGCTGGGCAGGCCACCGCTTTGCTGAATGGATTGGCAAAGTGGCCAAGGACATCGAAGCCGAGGATACCGAAGTCTACGAATTCGATCCGGTCACCAAGCGCGAGGCCCCCAAGAACGATCTGCCCAACGTGGTAGCTGTTTTGCAGCCGCAGTCGCAGATGGAAGCCCTGGGCTACAACGACCTGTGGTATGGCTGGGACATGAACAAGTACCTGCCGAGCTTCGTTTCTCCCACCGAAGTGTTCGACGGCGCCATGATTTCCGGTTCGTTCATGCCCGCCTCCTCGAAGTGGTCCACGTACGAAATGCAGAACTTCCCCATCCTGAAGGAGCTCTTCGCCTACGACGGCATAGCGTTCAA
>JAFUCW010000499.1 GCA_017459485.1 Eggerthellaceae bacterium
CAAAGACCTATGTGGACCGACGGGCGTGTTTGCCCGCCGGTTCTTTTTTCAGCATCCACGTTTTGTCCGTATTCGGAGGGGCGGTGCAGACTTTTCGTTGCAATTGGTTTGGCTCATGGCAGACTCAAGCAAGTCTTCCTTTGCTATTATGGTAAAGAGCGCTTAGGAGGTCGGGATGGGTGATCGTCCAGAAGTCAACAACGCCGTTTCCGCTTCGTGTGGGTCTTCGGCCACAGTGTGTCCGTCCAAGGTGGATGTCGAAACGTTTAGCGACGATTTCGTCCCCGACAGCTTCATGCAACTCGAGGGCAAAGTAAGCCCCAAGGCGAAGACAGCCGCTGTTATCCTTGCAGGTGGCTCGGGGGAGCGCTTTGGCCACGATGGCGGAAAGCAGCTGGTGGAGATTGCTGGCAGGCCCATGCTTACCTGGGCGGCCGAAGCCTTCGACGCCGTTGCCGACGTGGGCCTTATCGTAATCGTGTGCCCCGAGGAGCGCCAAGAGGAGTATCTGCAAAAGGCCATCGACCCCTTCCCGTTTGTCACGCCCATCATGCTGGCGCGATCGGGTTCGATCAGGCAGGAAAGCTCGTTTGCTGGATTAGAGGAAGTCCCCGAAGAATACGAGTATGTCGTCGTTCACGACGGAGCGCGCCCATTGGTCCGTCCCGAGACCATCGAGCACACCATAAACATGCTCAAGGGCAACATCGATGCCGACGGCGCTGTGGTCGCCCATCCCTCCATCGACACGCTCAAGATAGTTGAAAACGGCGTGATTGTGGGCACGCCCGACCGCACCGTGTTCTGGAATGCGCAGACGCCCCAGGTGTTTCGCGCGGGCATTCTGCGGCGTGCGCATGCCTCGGCCCTTTCCGATGGGTTCGTGGGCACCGACGACAGTTCCCTGATCGAGCGGCTGGGAGGCCGCGTGCTGGTGGTCGAGGGCAAGCGCGACAATATCAAGCTGACGGTTCCGGAAGATTATCTGATGCTTGCCGCCGCCGTGAACCGCTCATATGCAGAATAGCCAAGTGTTTGAACAATGGTGGGGTGTACGGTTCGCCCCATTCTCTTGTGATGCCATGCCGCGCGCAAGCCAAGGAGGAACAAGATGCAGATGCGTATAGGATTGGGCTACGACGTCCATGCCCTGGTAGAGGGAAGGGCGCTTATTGTCGGGGGCGTTGACATCCCTCATGTCCGCGGGCTGCTCGGCCATTCCGACGCTGACGTGCTGGCCCATGCGGTGACGGACGCCGTATTAAGCGCGGCTCGGGCAGGAGACATCGGCAGGTTGTTCCCCGACACGGACCCCGCCTATGCGGGTGCGAACTCGATCGACCTGTTAGCACACGTGGCGGCTTATGTGCGCGAACTAGGGTTCGAAATACTTGATGTGGACAGCGTCGTCGTCGCGCAGGCGCCCAAGCTGTCGCCGTATCGCGATGCCATGCGCGAAAACCTTGCGGGTGCCTTGGGCATTCCGGTCGAAAACGTGGGAGTGAAGGCGACCACTACCGAGCACCTGGGCTATCAGGGCCGCGAAGAGGGTATTTCGGCCCAGGCGGTGTGTCTGGGCGCATGTTCCCGGGCATCGTAGCCAGCGTGCCCGCGTTCGCACGGGACGGCTTTGCGGACGCACGGACCCTCCTGCGACTTTGCCCGCATGCCTTTCGGCTGCACGCTACAGTGCGCTTGCGACCAGTCCAATTGTGGCTAAGGCCACCACCGAGCATGCAACGAGCATGCCGTAGATGCGAGATCCCGCCCCCTGGACGAGTCTGCCCTTTTTTCGGGAGCACGATCCATGCGCTTGCGCCATGCGAAGACGCCGACCGCCAGCGGAATCTGAGTGATCGTGTAGATGTTCGGGCTTGCCACTGCCTGCCCGTCGATTCTTTCCTCGTCATGTGGTTCGGCTGTTGTACCTGCATTGTGTCGCAACTCCGCTAAAATACGCCTGTACGCATCGAAATGCAGCATCCATACAGAGGTAGGAGCTAGCCAATGATCAGGATTTACAACACAGCCACGCGTGCCAAGGAAGATTTCCATACCAAGGAACTGGGCAAGGTCGGCATGTACGTGTGCGGTCCCACGGTGTACAACTACATCCATATAGGAAACGCGCGCACGTTCATCTGCTTCGATGTAGTAAGACGTTATTTGCGTTGGCGCGGGTTCGAAGTGACATTCGTCCAAAACGTCACCGATGTGGACGACAAGATCATCAACAAGGCCAACGAAGAAGGCAAAACCGCGGGCGAGATTGCCGCAGAGTACACTGCAGCGTTCATCGAGGACATGCACGCGATTGGCGTGGAAGACCCCGACGTCCGGCCGAAGGCCACCGAAGAGATTCCCGAGATGATAGCGCTGGTGCAGACGCTGATCGAAGGAGGTCATGCCTACGAAGCCGACGGAGACGTGTACTTTGCTGTGCGAAGCTACGCTGGCTACGGTGCTCTTTCGGGGCGCGACGTGGACGAGATGGAGTCGGGCCACCGCGAATTGCGTGCGCAGGGCCAGGGCACCGAGGAGCGCAAGCGCGATCCGCTCGATTTCGCGCTTTGGAAGGCTGCAAAGCCGGGAGAGCCGGCGTGGGACAGCCCCTGGGGCCGGGGAAGGCCGGGATGGCATTGTGAGTGCTCTGCCATGTCGCGCAAGTACTTGGGGCTTCCCTTCGACATCCACGGTGGCGGCGCAGACCTGTGCTTCCCGCATCATGAAAACGAGATGGCGCAAAGCTGTGCGGCATATGGCGAAGGGTTTGCGAACTATTGGATGCACTCGGGCATGTTGCAGATTCGCAACAGCGACACGGGCGAGGCCGAGAAGATGTCGAAGAGCCTGGGCAATTTCCTGCTCTTGCGTGACGTGCTCGGGCAGGTGCCCGCAAACGTGTTGCGCATGCTGTGCGTGCAAACGCATTACCGCAGCCCCATGGAGTACTCTCCCGAGCGCTTGGAGGAGGCTGCCGCTGCGCTCGAGCGCATCGAAAACCTGATCGCGCGCATCGACTGGGCATGCGAAAACGCCCAGGACATCCCAAGCCCGTTCGACACGCGCGCGTTGGGCAGCATGGTGCGCAGCGCCCGCAACGACTTTATCGTCGCGATGGACGACGACTTCAACACTGCAGGGGGGCTTGGCGTCATCTTCGGCCTCGTAAGCGCGATGAACGCCGAGTTGGGCGACCAGACCATTGCCGACGCAGATGCGCCTTTCTTCAAGGAGGTGCGTGCGTTCGTCGTCGAGCTGATGGGAGTGCTCGGCGTCGAGGTTGGGTCTTCTGGCGAGAGTGCCAGCGGCTATCCGGCCGAAGTGGTCGATCTTGCACGCGAGCTTGCAGGGTTCGAAGACGGAACGCCCGAAGAAGCGGTCGATGCCCTTTTGGCGTGCCGCGCCGATGCCCGTGCTGCGAAAGATTTCTCGCGTGCAGACGCCGTGCGTGACGGCCTGACTGGCCTCGGGTTCACTATCGAGGACACGCCGCAGGGCGCGCGCGTCATCTTCTCTGCATAAGGCTTGCTGGGTGCCTGTGGCGGTGCCATTGCCTGCAATGCCCTGATCAAGGTGAAGGTCCCAGGGTGCGTCGCGCAGTTTGCCGTTGCAGGGCGCATCGTGCTGTTTGTTGCTGCAGGGCGGTTGGGTTGTCCAGCCGCTTTTTCTTTCGCATGCTTCTTGCTTTGCAGCAGTGAATGGGTTGATGACTCATTGCAGGGTTCTTTCAGAGACGAAGACGACCTGCTTTCGATGGAAGTCTTGTGAAAGGGCTCTTTTTCTCGAATCAAGGAGAAAAGCGGCCTGCTGAAAAGGTGGTTCGCAAAACAATCACTTCCCCCAAGGTGTTTTCCGTGATGCATCCGTGACCTTTTCGAGACGGATGCAGTGAGCGTTCGAGTGAGTGTTTCGTGACGATGCCCCGTCAAGATTGATGCCAGGATACGGAAGACGGGGGTTCGATGAAACAACGGGGCGTGGCCATTCTTTCGCTGGTATGCGGAATCGTTTGCGCGGCATGCGTGTTCGCCTATACGCAGCAGGTCGAAGCCTCGGCGGCGGCACAGCGCAACGAGGCGCTCGAGCGGTATGGAGGCGACCAGGTGGAGGTCTGCGTGGCAACCCGCGCTATTGCGGCAGGGGAGTACGCAGACGCGACCAACACCACCACAAGGCCCTGGTTGGTCGACCTGCTTCCGGAGGACCCGGTGACCAGCCTCGCCGACGTCGCGGGAGTCCAGGCTGCATCTCCTGTCGTTGCAGGCGAAGTGCTCAGCCACGTCCGATTCTCGTCTTCCGGCCCATCCGTTTCCGTGCCTGCCGGATTGCAGGCAGTGGGAGTGGAATTGAGCAGCGCGCAGGCGGTGGGCGGAACTCTGGAAGCAGGAGCAGTGGTCGACGTGTATGCGGCGGGCTCTTCCGGCACCGCCCTTATCGCATGCAACGTGCTGGTGGTGTCGGCTGCAGAGGGCGCGGGCGGCAGGTCGTCGGTGACGCTTGCCGTCGAGCCTTCCAACGTGGAGGAAGTCATCGCGACGACGCAATCGGCAGTGCTTTATTTGACGTTGCCATCGAAAGAGGAAGGAGAGTGACATGTCGCACATTTTGCTATGCGCCGATTCGGAAAGCGTGCGCTATCCCGAATGCCTGGGACTCGACGGAGAGTCGTTGGAGGCACAGGAATGGCTCGATGTGATAACGAGCGCCCACGCCGCCCGGAGCAAGGTGGCGGCGGGGTCTGTAGAAGAGATATGGGTGGCAGGCAGCGACGAAGTGGATGCGATCAACCTGGCCGCCGCACACAAGGGAGACGGGACGGAGGGAAAGGTGTGCCTGCTTGTCTCCGCGACCAACGGATCGGTTATGAGCAGGGCAAAAGCAGCACGCATTGACGAAGTATGGGACCGGCGGTTGTTCGTTGCGCGCTACCGCGATGCGAAGTCCCGGCATGGGTCCTTTGCCGTAGTGCAGCAGGATCGGGAAAGCGAAAAACCGGCTGCACCCGCCTTGCCCGATTCGGCAAAGCGCGGGCATCTGATAGGGGTAGTGGGAGCTGGCGGAGGCGTGGGAAAGAGCAGTGTGGCCGTTGTGGCTGCGTATTTGTGCCAAAGCAGGGGATATCGGACTGCGCTTGTGGATGCCGACTTGCAATTCGGCGACATCGCCTACCTTTCCGGTCGCGACGATGCACTTGCTCTTGACGATGCGCTTGGCACCCCTTCGAAGCTCGACGCGATCGATTGCCGCGGGAGGCAGCCTGCTATCCTTGCTGCTCCTTCGCGCCTAGAGCGTTCGGAGGAGCTGTCCGGCAAAATCCCCGGCTTGATCGACCGCATGCGGCAACGTTTTGACGTGGTTGTCGTGAACACGTCCCCAGCGTGGTCGGATCTGCACTTGCATTTGCTTGAGTCGGGTGGAAGCACTCTGTTCCTGATCGACCAGCGCCCTTCGTCCATCCGATCCTGCAAGCATGCCCTGCAGTTGTGCGCCCGGTGCGGTGTGGCGACCCAGCCGATCGTCTTTGCGCTCAATCGCTGCTCGAGGCAGTCGCTGTTTTCCGTCATCGACGTCACGGGTGCTTTGCAGGGAGCTCATGTGGTCGAGCTTGCCGACGGAGGACGCGATGTGGAGGAACTTCTTGGGACAGGAGCGCCGAACGAACTGATCGACTCGGGAAACGCCTTGTGCCAAAGCGTTGCGCGCATGCTCGACGACCTTCTTCCTGCACAGCAGGCAGAAGAAAGCCGGAAGATCCAAATGCCCACGCGGAAGCGCACGTTGTTTTCGAATAGACGAAAGAGGGCCGTGGCATGTCTTTGATGGAACGCGTTAAGGCAGCTGGTATGGAGGATGACATCGCATGCGATCCTTCGTATTCAGATGAGCTAAAGCAACGGGTCGGCAAGATGATCGAGCCTCGGCATCTAGCGAAGCTGGCGTCCGAGAACCCCCTGCAGGCGCAAGGCGAGATTCGCAGCGCGGTCGACGCCATTTTGCAAGAAAGCCCCTGGTTGGGGGAAGGCGCGGAGTCGCCCGAAGCGATAACCCAGTCCTTGGTCAACGCGATGTTCGGCCTGGGGCCGCTCGAGCCCTACCTTGCAGACGAATCCGTCACGGAAATCATGGTCAACGGCACGCATTCGCTTTTCGTCGAAAGAAACGGTGCATGCGTTTCATGTCCTGTGCCTTTTGCCAGCGACGACGACGTGCGCACGTTGATCGACCGCATCTTGGGGCCACTGGGAAGGCGCGTGGACGAATCCACCCCCATGGCGGATGCAAGGCTTTCGTCGGGTCATCGCGTCAACGCCGTCATACCGCCCATCTCCCCCGATGGTCCCATGCTTACGATCCGTAAGTTTTCCAGTCGCGTTCTGAAAATGAGCGATCTCCAGGCGCTTGGCACTATCGACGACTGCACAAGGCAGCTGTTGAGTTGGGCGGTTGCGGCACGCAAGAACGTGGCCGTGTCGGGAGGTACGGGAACAGGAAAGACGACGATGCTCAACGCACTTTCGTGCGAAATCGACTTTGCCGAGCGCGTGCTGACCATCGAAGACTCTGCCGAGCTGCGCTTCCTCGAGCATCCTCACGTGGTGCGCATGGAAGCGCGCCCGCTCAACGCGGAGGGCAAAGGGGAGGTCACGATACGCGATTTGGTCAAAAACGCCCTGCGCATGAGGCCTGACCGCATAGTGGTGGGCGAAGTGCGCGGAGGAGAGGCGCTCGACATGCTTACTGCCATGAACACCGGGCACGACGGCTCGATGACCACATTGCACAGCAACTCTCCCCAAGATGCGATCACCAGGCTCTCTACCATGGTTCGCTTCGCGGCAGACCTTCCCTTAGACGCCATAGAGGCCCAGCTAGGAGGTGCAATCGATCTGATCGTGCAGATTTCCCGCTACAGAGACGGGACACGTCGCATAAGCGAGATCTGCGAGGTCTCGTTCGACCGCGAGAAGTGCAGATGCGAGGTGGGTTCGCTTTTCGTGCGCGATGGGGGCGGCGTAGGGACATGGTGCGCGTGTCCGTCCTGGATTGACGGGTTGGCGGCGGACGGGATTGCAGACGAAGGGGAGGTGGAACGTTGGATGGACGCGGCATGCTTGCGGCCTTGTGCGGCGTAAGCGCATTTGCTTGTGCGCTCTGCGCCGGACTGGTCGTGTTCGGGTCTGCAACGGGCAAGACGCGTTCGATGCGCATGCAGCAGCGGGTGGGAGCCCACAGGTCGTTTCGCGCCCTTGCTTCGCCCGGCCCCACGCTTGAGCGCATTGCGGCCTGGGTGCTCGCTTTGCCACATGCAGATGCCTTGGCGCAGCGTGTCTGCATAGCCTTGCGCCAACGGGGCGTGGACGCCCTTCCAAGTGGGGTGGCGGCAGCGTTTTCGTGCAGCTTTGCAACGCTGGTGGTTGTTGGCGCGCTTGCGGGAAGAGCGGCGCTCGGGCTTCTGCTGGCGTGCGCCTTGGTGCTTGCGGTCGGGGCTTGGGCAAACCGCGCAGTCGAGATGCGCAGGGAGCGAATGCGCGACAGCCTTCCCGATGCCTTGCAGTCCATGAGCAGTTGCTTCGGGGCGGGCTTCACGCTGTTGCAGACGTTCTCGCATCTGGCGCGCGAGCTCAAGGGCCCCCTTGCAGAGCACTTCGCGCAAGCAGAAAGTGCTCTGCGCACGGGAAGCGCACCGACCCATGCCCTTGCGCTCATGAGGGAGCAAGGCGGCGTGGAAGAGCTATCGTTCGTCTCCGTTGCGCTTTCGGTGCAACACCAGACGGGAGGGAGCATGCAGCGCGTGCTCGACGCGACGCGGGACTCTCTGAAAGAGGAGCTGGAGCTCAAACGCTCGTTGCGCGTGCAGACCGCACAGGCGAAGCTTTCCGCGCGCGTAGTGGTTGGCGTGACCATCGGGCTGGTGGCGGCGATGATGCTGCTTTCCAAGGACTTCCTTGACCCGTTTTTCGCAAGCAGCACCGGCATGGCTTTGCTGGCCGTTGCGGTGGGGATGCAGGTGGCCGGCGTTGCGCTGGTGCGCAGTCTTTTAAACGTGAAGGTGGAGTAACAGTGGTTGCGACGGCATTGCCCCTGTTCGCGTGTGCATCTGCAATGGTTGCGGGAGCGCTGTCCGTGCGGATGCTCGTTGATCGGCGCACGAAGGCGGCGCGGCAGAAAACGCTAAAGCGGGGATGGCAAGGCGCAGACGGCATGTCGAGCGGAGGAAACCTTTCGGACATGGTGCTTGCAAGGGTTGTCCGTTTCGACATGTTGCGCAAAGGGGCCGCAGCTCCCGCTTGGGTCAACGCTTTAGCGCGTGCGGACAACGCGCGCATCGCTAGCAAGCTGCGGGTTGCCGGACTGGCTCACGTTTCTGTGGAAAACGCGTCACTGTGGAGGCTGCGTGCATGCGCCATGGGGTCGCTGGCAGGAATGCTTTCGGGCTGCATGCTGACCCCCTTTGCGGCACTTGCAGGGTGTCTTGTCGGGGCGGCAGGGGGTTGGGCGTTGCTCGGTCGTGCGCTTTCGGCCCGCGCCGCGTCTCGCAAAGACGCCCTTGAGCGCCATATTTCCGAAGCGATAGAAGTGCTCTGTTTGGGATTGCGCGCCGGTCTTTCCTTCGAGCGTTCGTTGGAGCTGTATTGCGACAACTTCCCGACTCGGCTTGCGCGTGAGCTAAGGCTTGCCCAGCAGGTTTGGACGACAGGTTTGCTTACGCGCGAAGAGTCGCTGCGCTCTTTGGCGTCGACATACGAATCTGCGGTGCTCACGCGTGTCGTCGACGCCATCGTCAGGTCCCTGCGCTTCGGATCGCCGTTGGCGGAGGGCCTCGACGAGCTTGCCAACGAGGCACGCCGCTCTCATCGCGCGAATGTGGAGGAGCGGGTCATGAAGGCACCGGTGAAGATGATGCTTCCCGTTGGCATGCTCATCTTGCCCTCGATGATGCTTTTGGTCATGGGGCCGATCATGCTCGAACTACTTGAAGGTTTCTAGATTGGAAAGACAGGAGGAAGGACATGGAAATGAAACACTGCGAAAAGGCGAAGGGGATTATGGTCAGTAAAGCGGCGAAGGTGCATGCGAAGCTTGCATGCAGGAAGGGACAGGGTACGACGGAATATGCGATCTTGGTCGGCGTTCTTGTGGTGATCGCCATCGTCGCGATCACGCTGTTTCGCCCGAAAATCCAGGAGCTGTGGAATGCGATCGCGAACGGAATCAACGGGCTGTAGGTCCAAGGTGCCCCTTCGCAAGGATCAGGGGCAGGCTACGGTCGAATTCGCATTGGTCTTGCTGGCCTTTCTTGCTGTGGTGGCAGGACTGGGGGCTCTTGCGGATTTCGGGCGCTCGGGGGCGCTTTCAAATCATGCCGCCTATGGTGCTTCCCATCATGTTGGAGGCGAAACGGGAGCGTGGGCAGATGTCTTGGCGTACTAGGCGCTGCGACCGTGGGCAGGCTACCGTAGAGGCAGCGTTTGCCATTCCTGTGCTGTTCGTTCTCCTTCTTATGCTCGTGCAGCCAGGCATAGTTCTCTACGATCGCATAATCATGCGCCATGCTGCTGCAGAGGGCTGTCGGCTGCTGGCCACCCGCTCCGTTTCGTCTGGCATGACCGACGAGAAATGCATCCAGATAGTTAAGCGGCAGC
>JAFUCW010000500.1 GCA_017459485.1 Eggerthellaceae bacterium
CGACTAAGCCGAGGAACAGCTTGAGTACAATGACTCCCCCACGCATAGGCTTTTGCGCAGCTTCTACGCTTCCCGTCAATAAATCAACCTGCCTGGCGGCTTCGGGCAGGTTCAACCCGTCTTTCGATAAAGGCGAAGGCCGCGTAGGTGTCGTTCGGCTCCTGCTCGAACGCGCACGTGCTGCACACGAGCAGGCGCGCGCCGTTCGGCACCGGGATGTCGACGGGAACCCTGTTCGCGGATTTCACGCGCGCGAGCCATGCCTCGAAGTCGGCGTCGTCGGCGAAGCGCGTGCGCTCGGGCCAGGGGTCGCTCGCCCGGTAGCACACGCCCGCGAACCAGCGCGCGTCGTAGCGCGCGCCCTCGTGGACGAACCCGACGGTTGGATGCGCGGCCAGGTAGCCCGGGTCTTCCAGGCTGACGATGGCCTTGAACATCGACCAGTCCTTCATGTGGTGGGCGTGCAGCACGGTCGCGCGCTCGCCCATGCGCCCGCCGTGCAGGAAATCCATGGCCACCTGGCCGTGTACCGATTCCTCGCCGCTGAAGTTGTGCGTGAGGTAATAGCCGCGGTCGAAGCGCTGCTTCACCACGGGGTAGTCGATGGGGCTTGCGTCCATGTGAACCCAGCCCACGCAGTCGGGGTTGATCTGCCTGAGCTCGTCGACGTCGATGAAGGGCCACGTTTGCCAATGGCCCTTCATCTTGCTGCCGAAGATGGAGCGGAAGATGTAGGCGAGGTCGTAGGGGTCCACCGCGCCGTCCGCCGAAGCTGCGTCGTCCGGCTCCGTGCGCCGGGCGGGATGGGCGTTAGAAGAACGATGCGCCATTGATCGCGCCGCTCACGAAGTCGGCGTGGGCACGAGCGGGGTCGACGCCCTGGCGGGAATCACCGCGCAAGTACTTATTGGTATAGCACGTTGCAGAACTGCAACCTGCCCACCCGCTGCCGCCCGACACGGCTTCAATCTCCGCATCGGAAAGCTTGTAGCCCTCGCTCTTGGCCAGCGCCAACAGCTCCTCGGGGCTCGTGCACGCCTTCGCCTTCTCGCGCAGTTCCGGGCTGATGTCAATGTTCTCGAAATCCATGATTCTTCCTTTCAGTCGGTGCGACATTACGATGCATTCATGTTAAACGCGCCCAAATAGTTTTCGCGTCCCGCAAGCCCCGACGTTCCAGAACGTCACGGCTTTTTGGGTGACATGGGGACGGTTCGCATCATCTCAGAAAGGCGAACCAAGCCTATGGAATTATCGTCGGAGCAATCTGAATCGCCAGCGCCACCCCAGGAGCCACCGCCGGCGACTGCCTCCATCTCCTCATCGGATAGCTTGTAGCCCTCGCTCTTCGCCAGCGCCAGCAGCTCATCGGGGGTCTTGCACGCCTTCGCCTTCTCCCGCAGCTCGGGGCTGATGTCCATGTTCTCTAAATCCACAGCGCATCCTTTCAACCGGTGCGACATTACGGTACCCTCATGTTAAACGCGCCCCGAAGGCTCTCGCGCCCTGCAAACCCCGATGTTCCAGAACGTCACGCTTTTTTGTGCATAGCGTTGGGTCGAGAACCAAAGGGTGCCTGAATGAACAGGCGACGGTTCTCCTGTCACCTTACCCCGCGCTAACACATTGCTCGAAGCCTTGTAAGGTGACAGGAGAACCGTCCCCCTGTCACCTTTTTGATTACAGATTTAATTCTTTTTTGACGAAGTTCAGTGCCTGGTCAAGGTCGGCGATTATATCGTTAACATCTTCAATACCGCAGGAGAATCTTACCTGTCCTTCGCCGATGCCTACTGCTGCGCGCTCTTCCGGTGTGAGGGTGGCGTGGCTCATTGTTGCTGAGTGCTGGATGAGGGAGTCCACATTACCCAGAGAAGTAGCCAGGCTGATCATGTTTACCTTGTCCATGAGGAGCTTTCCTGCTTCGAAACCGCCTTTTACGTCAAAGCTCATCATTGCACCGAAGCCTCTCATCTGCTTCTTGGCTATGTCGTGGCCGGGATGAGTTTCCAGTCCCGGATAGAGAACCTGCTCAACCATTTCGTGGTCGTTTAAGAAGTTTGCAACTTTCATTGCGTTCTCGCAGTGTCTTTCCATTCTTACGCCGAGAGTTTTAAGACCCTTTGAAAGGGAAGCTGCTTCTACGGGTGACATGATTCCGCCGAAGAACTTCAGGTTTTCGGCATCGATTTTGTGAATGAGCTCTTTGCTACCGCATACTGCTCCGCCGAGAAGGTCGCCGTGGCCGTTGAGATATTTTGTTACGGAGTGGAGCACTATGTCTGCGCCCAGTGCCAGAGGATTC
>JAFUCW010000501.1 GCA_017459485.1 Eggerthellaceae bacterium
CTGAACGCGGTATTGCGCTCCGGTGCGCTTCCAGGTTAAGCCGTCTTTGGAGTATTCCCAAAGCCACGAAACCACCGATTCGTCGCTGGCAAGCCCTTCGGGAACCACTGAAATGGCCGCTGGTTTACCAGCCACCCAATACGGAACGGCACCGGTAGCTAGAGCGAAATCAGCCACGACCAGCATCGACTGGACATCGCTCGTTGCCGTGCGGCCCGCGCTCGTAGTCGCCGTGCAGCGCCAGGCCATGGGGGGCTTGCGCGCTTCGGTGCAAGATGGCACGGTAAGCGTGCACGTAGCACCTTCCGCGGTAAATGCCGCCCCCGTGCGCTTCCAGGACGTGCCGTCCTTGGTGTACTCCCACAACCAGTTTTCCACCGTCTCACCCTGCATCAGGCCGTCCAGGGTCACCGTGAACGCCGCCGGCTGCCCTTCCAGCCATTGCGGCGCCTGGCCGTTGGCAATGGTCAGTTCCGGAATGGGATCGTCGGAAGGAGCACCCTTGATGTTGAAGTAGAGCACCTGGGTGCCGCGGTAGTTGCCAATGCCTTCCAGAATGGCACGCGCAGGACGGCCCGAGATGTTGTCTTCGTAGGTCACAGTGAAATCCTCGCCCATGACCAGGGCAACATCGTTGTAGAACGCGCGCGGCGTAGGACAGATCGGCTGCCCCGTATAGAGCCTGGTGCCAAGCGCCTGGGCGCGAAAGCACTCGTTGTCCGCCAGATCGTAGCAGATGTCGAAGCGCACCGGCTGGGCACCGCGAAAACGCCCTATGCCGGAAACCGTCACACGGCCCTTGCCCACTTTCACGTTGTCGGAATAGGAGAGCTGGTAGTCTACGCCCTCTTCCAGCGTTTTGCCTTCGTAGGTCACGGTAACGGAAGGAGTGCGCTCCGTACCCGTGTAGTACTCGAACTCGATCGGAGCAACCTCTGCATCGCGGATGTTGATGCGCGGGTCGTCGGAGAAATGGTCGAACACGTAGTCGACGGCAGCAGCGGCATCGATCGCGCCAGGGCTGCCCGTCTCGGTGGCGGTATGGTAGTTCTTGCCGCTCGCATCCAGGGGAATGGCGGTAGCCAAGATAGCCTCTATTACCTGGTCGACCGACAAGTCCGGCTCCACCGACCACAGCAAGGCGGCAATGCCTGCCACCAGCGGGCTTGCCATGGAAGTTCCGCTCATGGAACGGTAGCTGCTGTTGTTGCTGAAATAGGTGGAGTAGAGCGCATCGCCCGGGGCCGAGATGTCCTTGGCGGCGTTGTAGTCCGACCATTTGGTGTTCTCCCCGCTTTGCGCAAGGGCGGTCACCGAAAAGCACGCGTCGAAATCGCTCGGGTACGACGCGATGGTCTGCGCGTTGCCCGCCAAGTCTCCATTGCCGCCTGCGCACACGGTAAGCACTGCGTAGTCGTCGCGCATGGTCTCGATCGCCGCTTCGAGCACAGCATCTTCCGCCTTGAGCGGGTCGTAGCCGCCAAGCGACATGTTGATCACGTGCAAGTCGGTAAGCTCCTTGGAATCCATCAGATCGAACAGGTAGTTGTAAGCGCGGATGATCCATTCGGTTTCGGCGTAGCTTCCCTCTTCGCCGAACAGAAGCGTCGACTTCTCTTCGTCGTTGAACACCTTGATGGGCAGCAGGTTGGCGTTGAAGGAAGCACCTGCAATGCCCAGTTCGTTGTCGGCGACTGCGGACACGATGCCGCACACGTGCGTGCCATGCCCCA